>CAYQWD010000418.1:0-2985 GCA_964420955.1 uncultured Paludibacter sp.
TTGATAAAAAAGATTTTACCTCTGTTGATAAAATAATCAGATTAAAAACTTTTTTTAAAAATGGGCAATTAAACTGCAAACTCCCAAAAGGTTATTGGCGAATTGTGCGTATGGGACACACATCAACAGGACATACCAACGCTACGGGCGGACCCGGAAAAGGATTGGAATGTGATAAATTTTCTGAAATGGCAGTACAAAAACAGTTCGACAATTGGATTGGCACAATTATCAATAAAACAGATCCTGAATTGGCAAAAAAAGTTATGAAGGAAATAATGATTGACAGTTGGGAGTGTGGCAGTCAGAACTGGAGCGATAATTTTGCTGATGAATTTAAAAAACGCAGAGGCTACGATTTAATGCCTTATCTACCTTTATTAGCAGGATTCCCTATTGAAAGCTCAAAAAAATCGGAACAGGTTCTACGCGATCTTCGTCAAACGATTTCCGATTTGGTTACCGAAGTGTTTTTTAAAGTGATGCGCGAGAATGCTCAAAAATACGGTATGAAAGTGATGGCTGAAAGTGTTGCGCCAACTTTTATAAACGATGGTATGCAGCATTTTAAATTTGTCGATTATCCTATGGGAGAATTTTGGTTTCGCAGTCCCACACACGACAAACCCAACGATATGCTCGATGCCATATCCGGAGCGCATGTTTATGGTAAAAATATTGTGCAAGCCGAAGGTTTTACACAATTGCGTACGAATTGGGATGAACATCCGGCGATGTTAAAACCTATGCTCGACAGACACTTTGCTTTGGGGATAAACAAGTTGTTTTTCCATGTTTTTGTACAAAATCCAACGTTAGATAAATCGCCCGGAACGACACTTTCGGGCATGGGATTGTTTTTTCAGCGCAACCAAACATGGTGGAAACAGGGAAAAGCCTTTGTCGATTACATATCACGCGTTCAGGCAATGTTGCAATACGGAAAACCGGTGGTTGATGTTGCAGTTTTTACAGGCGAAGAAATTCCACGCCGTTCGCTCACGCCGGATCGTTTAGTAACAAATCTTCCGGGAATTATCGGAAAAAAACGTGTTGAAGAAGAAAAAAACGTCTTGCCAATACTGGTCAGCCAATGATGGAAATGCCTTCCGGAGTAAATCATGCTGCCAATACTTTCAAAATAGAAAATTGGATAAATCCGCTGAATGGATATGCCTACGATTCGTTTAATAAGGAAGTTTTGTTGACGGCAAAAGCTGAAAACGGTAAAATGTTATTGGAAAGCGGCGCAGCTTATCGCGCATTAATTTTCCCCGGATTGGATAAATATTCAAAGGAAACCCACGATAAAATTCTGGAGTTGAAAAATGGAGGAGTTGTGATTCCCGATTTGCCGTTTGCAAAAGAAAATTTCGATCAGTTTAATATTGAAAAAGATGTTATTGCGCCCGAAAATGTAGCATGGACACATCGTACGGGCAATGAAGGTGATGTGTATTTCATATCTAATCAGGTAGATTATGAACGTGATATTGAAATTTCTTTTCGCCAATCAGATATTCGGCCGGAATTGTGGCAAGCCATAGATGGAAGTATTATGCCAATTGAGAATTTCAGTTTTGAAAACGGAAGAACGAATGTGAAAATTCATCTAAGTGCCAATGGTTCAGCATTTATAGTGTTTCCAACAAAACAAACTTTGTTAGTTAAGCAAATTAACACCAACCAACCCAAAACTGAATTGTTATATTTGAAATGGGATATTTATTTCGAAAAGAATAATCAAAAACTTATTAATGAACCTTTGCAAGACTGGAGCAAACACGAAAATCCGTTGATAAGGTATTATTCAGGCAGCGCAGTTTACAAAACCACTATGAAATACTTCAACTTACATGGACAATACAAACTCAATTTAGGTAAAGTGTGTAATTTGGCTACCGTAAAAGTGAATGGCATGGATTGCGGTACAGTTTGGACAGCACCTTACGAGGTGGACATTACCAACGCACTTCAGGAAGGAGACAATACAATTGAAATCTCTGTAACCAACACTTGGGCTAATGCCATTAATGGATGGGATAAAGGCACACCGCCATACGAAGGAATTTGGACAGATGGACAATACCGAATGAAAGGTGATAAATTGCTTGAATCGGGATTGTTGGGTCCGTTGAAAATCGTACAAAAAATGAAATAACATAATATATTTAGGATATAACCATAAAATATTATAATATTTCATGGTTTAGTTTTAATTTTGACAATACACAATCAAATATTACATGAAAAAAATAAAATTTATTTCACTCATATTATTCATCACAGCATACTCAAATGCTGAAATAAAACTTCCGGCAATTTTTTCAGACAATATGCTTTTGCAGCAAAACACTCAGGTAAATATTTGGGGTAAAGCTGATGCAAATAAAACAGTAGTCATCAAAAGTACATGGAGTAAAAATGCAACAAAAACCACATCGGATGCTGATGGGAACTGGAAAGTATCAATAGAAACTCCTGTAACTGATAAAAAAGCGCACACATTAAGCATTAGCGATGGAAAAGCGATTATTATCAACAATATCCTTTTGGGCGACCTTTGGTTTTGTTCCGGACAAAGCAATATGGAAATGCCAATGAAAGGTTTTAAGAATCAACCGGTGGAAGGTTCAAATATGGATATTCTCAATAGCAAAAATGCACATATCCGCACATTTACTGTTAAGCGAAATGGAGCGCTTTCACCTCAAACTGATGTAACAGGAATATGGCAGGAAGCGAATCCTGAAACAATCCGTGAATTTAGTGCAACGGCTTATTATTTCGGGCGATTAATCAATAAAACTATAAATGTTCCGGTAGGGCTTATACATAGTTCGTGGGGTGGTTCATCGGCTGAAGCGTGGATGAGTGAAGATATGCTGAAAGCTTTTCCCGATGCAAAAATTCCGAAAACCGAAGAAGGTATAAAAGATAAAAACCGTACACCTACCATGCTTTTCAATGCAATGATACATCCAT
>CAYQWD010000419.1:0-630 GCA_964420955.1 uncultured Paludibacter sp.
GCTGTTATTTATGCTTTGCATGTTATTAGCCTTTGGCTGTTATTTATGCCTTGCATGATATTAGCCTTCGGCCTGTTATTTATGCTTTGCATGATATTAGCCTCCGGCCTGTTATTTTTTTTTAGGCGTTTTGGTGTCTTGTGTTCCGAGTCGCGAATATATTTGTTTTTTTCACTCCTTTTTGGTTGCAGTTGTATGTTTTAAACTTCTGCAGTTTGTTGTCTTTTCTCTTTATTCTTTGTTCTTTGCTCAATTTCAATATAAAAACCCCAACACCCACAAAGGTATAATATTTTTATTAGTTGATTGTGTTACATCTGCCACATAGTGTGTTTTTCCTGCAAGTTTACGCGTAGGGTTATTCTCATATCTGAAAATCAAATCGTTGTCCACCAGAAAGTCCGACTGATTTTTTCCCTGATTTACTTTGTGGCGTGCATGCAAGGCGTTGTAAAGAAATGTTTTATGTTCTATATCTACATTTTGTTGATCTTCTTCTACTACGTGCATCAGGTTGGTGTTGTGCACGTAAATCTGCTTGGGTTTTTTGGGAAATTCCTCACCCGATGTGTAAAGCAGATTGATAAGTCTTGCATCTTTCAGGTACTTTATGTAATTCATTATGGTAGC
>CAYQWD010000419.1:650-2975 GCA_964420955.1 uncultured Paludibacter sp.
AATTGACTTACATTTGGTCCAGCAGGCGCATTTTGCATCAAAATATACAGCAATTTTCTGATTTTGGGTAAATACTTCAACTCTATCTTTTTAATCAACAGTATATCTACTTCGAGCATCATATTCATGGTTTTCAGCAAATTTTCCGAAAAATTTCTTTTTTCCAGAAAAAACGGATAATAACCAAATTGAAGATAATTTTGGAAGAATTTTTCGGGCTGAACTTCACTGCAAACAGTTTGAGAAATTTTTTCGTGTTGGTTGATAATTTCTTGCAATGTATAAGGTCCGAAATCGGTACCTGCTCTGAGATTAAGATACTCACGAAAAGAAAATCCCCTTAAATTATAGGCTGCAACCACATCCTGAATATGTTTGTTTTCCTCTACCAGGCGCATTACCGATGAACCGGTAAATACAATATGCAGTTCGGGAAACCGGTCGTAGCATTGCCTTAGTTCTTCTGCCCAGTTCTCGTATTTGAATATCTGGTCGAGTAGGAGTGTCTTGCCGCCATTTTTACAAAATTCAGTGGCAAAATCCACCAAAGATTGCTTTGTGAAATGAAAATTATTGAAATTAACGTAAAGACAACTACTATCATTTCCAAATTTCTCACGCGCATACTGCAACAAAAAAGTGGTTTTCCCCACACCACGACTGCCCTTGATTCCGATAAGGCGATGTGACCAGTCAATCTCATCCATTAACAAACGCCGTACGGGCGATTCAAGATTATCAATTAAGTAATTATGTGTTTTGTAGAACGCCTTCATGTTCATTGCCTTATTTTCATTGCAAAAATAAATAATATAATTGGATTTTGCAATGTGGAGATGGCAAAATGTGGGGAGTAGTGATAAAAGTTTTTGTGGGCTTAGAAAGTTATAAACAGATATTGGTTAACTGCTGACAGGGTATAAACTAATGTAATAGGTTGAAGGTAGGTTATTATCAACCCAGACAGGTGCAAGCACGCTGTCAGGGTGAAACAAATATTGATGACTGCAAACTTTTAATGTTAAACTAATTTATTAAAATTTTCTGCAAATTAGAACCTGAATTGATGAAATAAAATAATAGTGCATCTTGTAAAAATACATTTTTTCAATTTTGTTTTGGGTAAAATTAAAAAACTTTTACACTGGATTAGAGTTAGTTTTTATTATAACAAAGTATTAATCTAACAGTTTATTAAAAATTTCTTCTTTCACCTCCCCAGCATCTCTTTTATTCCTCCAAGCGAGCTAAGTACACCGGTGGCTTCGTAGGGGAGGTAGATTACTTTATTGTCTTTGCCTTCTACCATTGTTTTGAGAGTGTCGATGTAGCGGATAGCCACGAGGTAATTGATAGGATTTCCTTTGGTAGTGGTTACGGCACGGGTAATTTTCTGAATGGCTTCAGCTTCCCCTTCGGCAGTTCTGATTTTTGCCTGGGCTTCGCCTTCGGCACGCAAAATCTGCGATTGCTTTTCACCTTCGGCTTTGTTGATGGCTGCCAGTTTCATCCCTTCTGATTTTAGAATTTCGGATTGCTTCAAACCTTCAGCTTCCAGAATTTTTGCCCTTTTGTCGCGTTCGGCACGCATTTGTTTTTCCATGGCATCGCGTATATCGTGCGGCGGATTAATATCCTGCAATTCTACACGGTTCACTTTCACGCCCCATTTATGGGTTGCCTCATCGAGCACTGCCCGCAGTTTGGCGTTAATGGTATCCCGCGAAGTGAGTGTGTCATCAAGGTTCATATCTCCAATGACATTTCGTAGTGTGGTCTGCGTTAGTTTTTCGATTGCATCGGGTAGGTTTGATATTTCGTAAATGGCGCGTACAGGGTCGGTAATCTGAAAATAGAGAATGGCATTAATCTCGGTAACTACATTGTCTTTCGTAATCACATTTTGTTTGGGAAAGTCATACACATTTTCCCTCAGATCGATACGGGAAGTACCCGATCGTATTACATAATTTTGCCCATCCATACCTTCTTTCAGAAATCGCCAGATAATTTCGCGCGGCTTATCAATGATAGGCCAGATGATATTAATACCAGCTTCGAGTGTACGGTTGTATTTTCCCAACCGTTCGATGACCATGGTTTCGGATTGTTGCACAATTTTGAAACCCATAATTCCAAAGATAATAACGAAAAGGGCAAGTAGCCCAAGGATAATTGTGATTCCCATATTAATATTACAATTTAAAGATTTAATATTCAGATATATAGTTCCGAAGCTTCGAGATTACTGTTGAAAAATTTACAATTGAAAACTAAATAGTCGAGCCTTAAAAAGCCCATTTACGATTATAAAAAATTAAAAAA
>CAYQWD010000420.1:0-2971 GCA_964420955.1 uncultured Paludibacter sp.
AAACTCTGTACAAGGACACTTTTATGTGGAGCAAGTAAAAATACAAAGCGTTTGAAATTGGATACTTTTTCGTTTTTTGCAACAAACTCATCATTTGGCACTAATAGAACCAATACACCTGTCCAAAGCTTCATGAACTCCTCTGTGGCAATTATATGCATATCACCATCGGCAGGATCCATATAGGTCAATTGCTTTTCATTGAACTTATAAAGCACCACATAATGATGTAGTTGCACCTTATCTCGTTCTACAATGACATGAGCGATGGTTGGTATTGGAATTTTTCCCAATGAATCTTGATTTCCTCTTACACCTTTAGCCGAAAAACCTAATTGTTCTGCAGCTTTAATCATACCAAGCACATTTGTTCCTTTGGTATCAGTACCCGCTATCTGACGAATACGAGCTACAGGCATTTCTAATTTAAAATGCGAAGCCACGGAAGCGAGACATGCTGCACCACAGTCAGTAATGTCACGTTGTTTTACTTTAATACTCACTTTTTCTCAGCTAATAATTTAGGATTTAACCAACTGTCCACTTTGTCGAAAAGCAATTGCCACAAACTACGTCGGTTCAGGTGAAAACGGGCTGTAAAAGTTAGCCCTTTTTGGATATTTCCCTGATAACCATTTTTTAATTGCAAAGAACTTTTGTTTAAACTGCATCGTACTCTAAACATAGGTTTTTGTTCGATAAGTACTACATCGCTCAATACTTCTTTTACACTTCCGTGAATCATTCCCCAGTCGCGATAGTTAAAAGCATCGAATTGAAAATTCACTTGTTGGTTTTGTTGTATGTAACCAATATCAGAAGGCGATATGTAACATTCGGCTAGTAAATCGTTGCCGGATGATATATAAGCCAAGTTTTGACTTGGAGCAACAAAATTACCTTTATTAAAACCAGCTACCTGAACCAAAGTTCCTGTAGTAGGAGCCAGAATCACGTATTGGCTTTTCTCTTTTTCAAGTTGATTGATAGTAGATGAAAACTCAATATTCTGTTGATTCAGATTGGTTTGTTCGGCTACCCAGTTGGTTTGATAATCCTGTTCCAATGCTTTTAATTGTTCGTAAGCTTTGTCGTAAATATTTTTGGATTGCAAATACTCAAAATTTGATATTACCTTTTGATCTACCAATGTTTTTTGGGTTGAAAGTTCTTTTCGCAAATAGTTTACATTGATTTGAAGTTCGTTCAATTTTGCCCGATAACGATAATATTCACCACGATATTTGGGAGTTAGTAGCTGAGAGTACTTGGCAGACAACAAACAAGCAATGTCGGATATATAAAGGTCGTTCTCTTGAATTTTGCTATTGGCAAGTCTGATTTGCTCGTTCAATTTATCTGAGTTCAGAATAATCAATGTATCACCTTTCTGTATAGTTTTGTTTTCCTGCATTCGGTACGATACAACCTCACCATACAAAGCCGACTGAATGGTGGTATTCTCGTAAGGGGAACGAATTACACCACGGCTCTGCGAACTGATATCCACATAAACCAACGGAAGCGAAATAAAAACAAACAGAATCATTAAAAGTATCAAACCATAAATAACTTTGCTTTTTGTACTTATATGTGCATGATAACATTCAACAGTATTTTCGATAATTTCAGGTGGAAAAAGTTGGGGCATTATTGTTGTAATTACAGAAAGATTTATGGCTTATTCAAATTGAATCTATTTAATAAATACCTTGTATATATTGTGATTAACATTCCTACAATAATAGCTATTATATCGAACAAATCACATGTTAAACTATTTATTTCATAAATAAGTGATAAAATGGATAGTATGAATATGTAAATTTTTTTGTTGTTTGATTGAGGATTAATAGTAAATGCAAAAAAGAATACTGCTGGTACGGAAAGTAAACTAGGAAAAGTATCAGCAATATAAAAATCAAAAATATTATAGTTATAAATATACGGTCTGTAAAAAGTTTTACCTAAAAACAATAATATAAATAGAAATAATGTCAGCATTGCTGAATAAACTCTGATTTTTCTCATTTAAAAAGAGGGAACTGCCTTATATTATTTATATATAAGGCAGCTATTAATTAATTGTTTCTTATTTTGATCCAAAAGCTACCCAAGGTGCATTTGGACTTTCTTGACTTATAGCAAAAGTCACACCCATTACATAACCTATTGCTGTCCAAAGAGTATACATACCACCATTTATAGAGATCATTTCTTCCTCTGTAATGTCAATGATTTCTAATGACTTATTTTCTATTTCTTTTTTCATAATCCATATTTTAAAAAATTTGTGAACCTTTTGAAAATCCCTTACCCATTGCGTCATTACAACCTCCGGCATCGTCTATGTATTGATAAATCATTCCTCCAGCAATTGCTCCAAGAATAAACCAAAAAAGACCACCTTCTGTAGTTCTGATTTCTTCAGCATTCATTTCCTGAACGCCATAACTGTTTAAATCTAAGTTTTTCATTTTTCTTTTTTTATTAAAATGTAATTTTTTGCCACATCTTGAAGCCTGTGAGCTGACTCTTATATTTGCAAATATGGCACAAATATAAAATTCCTTCCGTTCATATGTTTAGACGGAAGCATACAAGCGGCAAAACCACCATTAATTTTTCTTAAATCATGTTCGTTTTCTATAATTTCAAGTGCAAAGTCAAGTTTAAGATTCACTTTTTTAGTATAAATGAAGCTCTTCTTTTTTCTAGAATACGTAATTGGTAAGTTGTTTTTCTTCAAATCGTCAATTAATAAGTACAAACTTGCTCGGCTAATACTAAGTTTTTCGGCAAGCATCTCAGGTGTGTCTGTTTTCTCCTCGGTAATTAATTCGTGTAGAAGTTGTAAACGTTCAATTGTTTTGGTAAAAGTCATAATTCTTAGTTATTTGTTGTTGTTCGTTTAAGTTGTTATATGAAGCGCAAAAGGCTCTTTTGTTTTTTTTCTCGGCTTGCTGCCAAC
>CAYQWD010000421.1:0-2957 GCA_964420955.1 uncultured Paludibacter sp.
TTTGGAGTTTTTGCGCAAACTCTCGTTAGCAGCAAGCCGAAAAAAAGAAAAGAACAGACAATTTTCACAACGAAAAGACTGAATAAAAAAATGCAAACGACCTTTTTTAACCACCAATAAATAATTATAACTTTGCACAAATAAAAATAAAAACAGAAGAATCTAAGTTTTGACCAATATACTTTTATCTATCACAAAAAGCTGTATTTTTACATCATTTTTTAAACATTAAAAACATTGAAGCAAATTTTAATCATAGACGATGAACCCAAACTGAGGTCATTACTTACCCGAATCATCGGTTTGGAGGGATTTGATGTTATACCGGCTGAAGACTGTAAAACAGCTTTAAGTAAGTTAGAGTTGAACGACATTGATGTGGTACTTTCCGATGTAAAACTACCAGATGGAAGTGGCGTAGAATTGGCAAAAAAGATAAAAGAATTATACCCTGCCATTGAAATTATTTTGCTCACAGCTTATGGTAACATTCCCGATGGTGTGCAAGCTATAAAAAACGGAGCTTTCGATTACATTACAAAAGGAGATGACAACAATAAAATAATTCCATTAATTTATAGGGCTATTGAAAAAGTCAATTTATCAAAAAGAGTTGAGCATTTGGAAAAACAACTCGGTGAGAAACATTCACTTGAAAAAATTATAGGTCAATCGAAATCAATTCAAAATGCTATTGAATTGGCCAAGAAAGTAGCTATAACAGATGCATCGGTTTTACTTACCGGTGAAACAGGTACAGGGAAAGAAGTTTTTGCACAGGCCATTCACCAAGCCAGTAATCGAAGCAAACAAAACTTTGTAGCTGTTAATTGTTCTGCTTTTGGGAAAGAGTTGCTCGAAAGTGAAATGTTCGGTCACAAAGTGGGTGCTTTTACAGGGGCTATTAAGGATCGTAAAGGATTATTTGAAGAGGCTAACCATGGAACTATATTCTTAGATGAAATTGGTGAAATGGCTCCTGAATTGCAGGCAAAATTACTACGTGTTCTCGAAACGGGAGAATTTTTGAAAGTGGGCTACAGCAAACCAACCAAGGTGAGCGTAAGGCTGATTGCAGCAACCAATCGAAATTTTAAAGAAGAAGTAGAAAAGGGTAATTTTAGGGAAGATTTGTTTTATAGAATCTCTGTTTTTCAAATTGAACTACCTCCACTTCGCGAACGAATTATGGACATTGAGCCATTATCTGATTATTTTCTTCATTTTTTTTCGTCTAAAACCAATAAACGTATACTAAGTATTTCAAATGAAGCATTGGATGCATTGAAACTCCATAGTTGGAATGGTAATATCCGCGAGTTGAGAAATACAATCGAAAGAGCAGTCATTCTTTCTTCCGGAGAAGAAATAGGACTAAATGACTTGCCGGTTGAATTACAACATATCTCTCCTGTTTCGAAACACAAAGAATTTTCTGCTTTTGAGTTAGCAAGTGTTGAAAAACTTCATATACAAAAAGTATTGAATTACACCAATGGCAACAAAACCAAAACTGCCGAATTGCTTGGCATTGCATTGACAACACTTTACCGCAAATTAACCGAATATCGTATCGAGTAATTTCTCAACCCTTTCATAATGCTATAAAAGACCCTTTCAAAATGAAAGGGTCTTTTATTTTTGACACAATGTAAAATCAATATAAAACACAACAAATCAGAATGATACCAAGAATATTCTTTCTTGGGTACAAAAGTTGGTTTGTATAGATGCGAATTTAAATATTTTGAAATAATGAAAGCTATAATTAAAGAATTAGATGAAAGTTTTGGAAGTATACTTCCCACTTTCCATGAAAATGACGAATTAGTTCTGTATAAAAAAATGAATCTATTAGGTAGTTATTATACAGAACATTTTGAGGAGGAAAAAGCAGGTGAAATAATGAAGGTTATTGAGGCAATTTATAAAAGAAAAAACCTTTTTATCTGTAATGCAATTGAAAATGAATTTCTATCTGTTTTAGCCCAGCACTCCAAACCAGCAGGATTATCAAACCTATTAAAATCGCTACCTGAATCTCTTTGGGTGGTTTACATCAAGGTATTATTAGAAACCTTTAAAGACAATAAATTATGATTGCACTATTTGTTATTGCTGTTGTTATGTTTGGGTATATGTGTTATGTGTTAATCAAACCCGAAAAGTTTTAAAATATATTTTAATTTAAAATAAATCAAAATGAATACGGAAATACTTGGGATAATTTTTATGTACATGGCAGTCGTGGCGTTGTCCATTCCACTCGGAAAATATATCGGAAAAATTTTCAATTATGAAAAAACATGGTTAGATAAATTATTTAATCCGATAGACAGGCTTTTCTTTAAATTAAGCGGTGTCGATTCCGCCAAAGAAATGAACTGGAAACAGCAGCTAACAGCTTTGCTAACAATAAATTGCTTGTGGTTTTTTATCAGTATGCTAGTATTGACAAACATGAGCTGGCTTCCATTGAATCCGGACAAGAACCCTTCAATGAGTTGGGATTTAGCATTCAATACTTCCGTAAGCTTTGTTACAAATACAAATTTGCAGCATTATTCAGGTGAAACCGGGTTGTCCTATTTTGGACAGTTGATATTAATGTTGTGGCAGTTTATTAGTGCTGCAACCGGAATCGCAATTTGTGCTGTAGTGTTCAACGCAATGAAAGAACGAACAACAAATAAACTAGGCAACTTTTACAATTATTTTGTACGTATTTGTACACGAATATTATTTCCAATTGCTTTTGTGGGTGCTATAGTTCTGCTGCTCAACGGAACTCCTATGACATTTGATGGAAAAGACACCATAACCACCTTGGAAGGTCATCAACAACAAATTAGCCGAGGTCCTGTGGCTGCAATTGTATCAATCAAACAGTTGGGTACAAATGGAGGTGGATTTTACGGTCCAAATTCTTCGAATCCAATGGAAAATCCTAATTACCT
>CAYQWD010000422.1:0-2939 GCA_964420955.1 uncultured Paludibacter sp.
ACTAAAGTAACGCCAATGAACTTCGCTAAAGTTGCGAAATTATATTATATTTGTAATCGATTTAAACTCGCTAATTTCAATGAAAGATATCCTTAAGTCGATTATACTTCAATTCCAGCAAAGAGAAATGCCGGTTCTTTTGAAGCGTGATTTGTTGATCAATGCCGAATTACCTGTTATAGTTACTTTGGTTGGTGCCCGCCGTAGCGGCAAAACCTGTCTGTTATACCAGACTATAAACGAATTGATTGCAAAAGGAGTAAAACGTGAGAATATTATTTTCTTAAATTTCGAGGATGAGCGATTGCTATTAAACACCAATCAGCTTGATTTAATACTCCAGGCTTTTTCCGAATTATACCCCGATAAGAAATTAAATGAGTGTTGGTTTTTCTTCGATGAAATCCAAAATGTAAACGGCTGGGAAAAATTTGTTCGGCGTATTTTTGATAATTACAGCAAACATATTTTTATTACGGGCTCCAATGCAAAACTATTAAGTACCGAAATTGCAGACTCCCTTAGAGGCAGAACAATAACTTATGCAGTATATCCGTTGAGCTTTGCCGAGTATCTGCGTTTCAGAGAGGTGGAATACAATATAATTCATCCATCAAAAAAAGCAAAAGTAATTCAACATGCTTTACAATTTATTAAACAGGGAGGCTTTCCCGAATTAATAAATTTCGAAAACGAGGAACGTGTAAAAGTCTTGCAAAGCTATTTTAATGCAATGATATTCAGGGATATAGTGGAGCGTTATAGAATAAACGATGTACACCTGCTGAAATTTTTTATAAAAAAGCTCTTTGCAACAATTGGAAAGCCCTTGTCCATTAATAAAATTTACAACGAAATACGTTCGATGGGTTATAAGGTGAGCAATAATTATTTATATGAATTTGAACAATACTGTTATGCCGTTTTTTTAAGTATCTCAGTTCCTAAATTTGACTTTTCTGAAATTAAACAATACAAATCGGATAAAAAGCTATATGCTATTGACACAGGTTTACTTTCATCTGTCGAATTTAGCATCTCGGAAAATAGAGGGAAGTTACTCGAAAATGCTGTTTTGTTAGAATTGACAAAAGCCGGTGTCGAGGTTTTTTATTACAAAGGAAAGTATGAATGTGATTTTATTGTTAAAAAGAATAATACACTTCAGGCTATACAGGTATGTTGGGATGTTGAAAGTACTATAAACAAAAACAGGGAACTTCGGGCTTTGATTGAAGTATGCCATGCCCTGAATTTAACAAAAGCGCAAATAATTACCTTTGACCAAAAGCAATTGATTATGATAGATAACGTTGAAACACAGCTAATCCCTTTTTACGAGTGGTCAGCGGGGTTATAAAAGTGATAATTGAAAATGTGCCGGCAAGGGTGATAAAAGAAAATAAAAGAGAGCAATTGAATTTGTTTATTGATAATAAACAATATTGTTTGTTGAAAATAAATGCTTATCTTTGTGAATTGCTAATTGAGAAATAATGATTAAGAAATCAACATTAAAAGAAGTAGTTCAACAGCAGCAGACCAAGCTGATACAGGATGATAGTGGATATAAGCGAGGTATTTTAACCGAACTAAATTCACAACTTTCTGAACATGCTTTAATCATATCAGGTATTCGTCGTTGTGGCAAAAGCACTTTGATGAAGCAAATGATAGAACGATTGTCTGATCAATATTTTTTTCTAAATTTCGATACCGCAAAATTATATACATTCGATGCCGCTGATTTTGAATTATTAGATGAATTAATCTCAGAAGCAAACTGTAAATTATTATTTTTCGATGAAATACAGATAGTTGATGGTTGGGAATTGTATGTTCGGCAGAAATTGGACGAGGGTTTTAAAGTTGTTGTTACAGGTTCAAACGCTTCCCTCTTAAGCAGGGAATTAGGCACTAAACTTACGGGGCGTCATCTTACCAAAGAACTTTTCCCGTTTTCATTTCACGAGTTTTGTGCTTTCAAAGCATTGGAAAGCGATGCAGCAACACTTATGCAATATATGGACAAAGGCGGATTTCCTGCTTATCTGAAGAATGAAAATCCCGATTTGCATTCGGCATTACTCGATGATATAATATACAGGGATGTGGCTGTTCGTTATAATATAAGAGATGTTCAATCGCTTAAACATCTTCTGTTGTTTATGGCAACAAACATCGGAAATCTGATATCTGCCACAAAACTAAAAAATTTGTTGGGGATTAAAAGTACTGCCACTGTGCTTGAATACATTGGTTATTTCGAAAGATCTTATTTGATACAGTTAATACCCAAGTTTTCTTTTTCTTATAAAGTTCAGGTAGTAAATCCGCGCAAAATATATTTTATCGATAATGGATTGCAAAACACCATAACTTCCTCTTTTAATAAGGATAATGGACGCCGCCTCGAGAACCTGGTGTTTTGGGAATTACGACGACAACAAAAGGAGATTTATTATTATAACGAAAATGGCAGGGAATGCGATTTTGTTGTAAGTAAAAATAATAAAATTGAAAAACTTCTGCAGGTGTGTTTTGAATTAAATTCCGATAATGAAGATCGTGAAATTGGCGGACTGCTTGATGCTATGGTTTTTTTTCAACTCGAAGAAGGTACAATTCTCACATTCAATCAGCGCGATACTATAATCGATAAAGGCAAACGAATTGAAGTTATACCGGTTTATTTATATTTATAATAAATTGATTAATAAGATTATAAGTAAATATTAACTAATTGTTATTTTCAATTAACAAATAGAGAAAAAAATGATAAATAAGTGGAGGATGATTAGTTGTAGTGTTTTGAACATAAATAATGTTTGTATAGGTATGTATAGCGCAATATTGGGAGGAGTTACCATCGGCGATGGCTCAATAATAGCAGCTGGTAGTGTAGTGACCAAAGATGTACCCGAAAATGTAATGGCAGG
>CAYQWD010000423.1:0-2933 GCA_964420955.1 uncultured Paludibacter sp.
AAGGTTTGGGAGAAATGAACGAAACACAACTTTGGGATACTACAATGAATCCTGAGAATCGTACACTACGACAAGTTACAATTGAAAATGCAGCAACTGCCGACCATATTTTCTCGATGCTCATGGGCGATGATGTTGCTCCCCGACGTCAGTTTATCGAAGAAAATGCAACTTATGCCAAAATCGACGCTTAATTTTATTTATTATTCCGGGTTTCAGGTTTCATGTTAATTTAACATGAAGCAGGGAGCGCGAAACAAGGAACGCTAAACGATGAATATAGCCGTTTACTGCTCTTCGAGCAACAATATTGATGAAATCTATACCAACGAAGCGTTTAAATTGGGCGTTTGGATAGCAGAAAACGGTCATACTCTTGTGTTTGGCGGAGCTACAGGCGGATCGATGTCGGCAGTATCGGAAGGTGCACACAGCATGAAAGGCAAAATTATCGGCGTAATTCCGAATGCAGTAGTTAGAATGCACAGAAAAAATCAGCTTTGCAGCGAACTGATTTTTTGTGAGAACATGGATGAACGAAAAAAACTTATGAAAGCACTTGCTGATGTTTTTGTAATTTTGCCTGGCAGTTATGGCACACTCGATGAATATTTCGATGTGCTTGCCTCGGGCATAGTGGGCGAACACAGCAAGCCCTGCATTGTAATAAATCAAAATGGATTTTTCAATACGCTTTTCAAGCTTACAGATGAGTTTATGACAAAAGGCTTTATTCCTGTTGCACATCAGAATTACGAAGCAAAAGTTGTAAACAACGTTGATACGTGCTCCAAATTACTTCAAAATTATCCCTGAATTTAATATACCAATAACCGTTTAATTCATAAGTAAAATGAATCTATTCTGGAAAAAACTGACCGGAGCAATTACCTCAACGGCAAAAATTGAGAAAAACGAAGCCGAACTTGCAGAAGCCATGCATCGGTATTACGAAGTAGAAAAATCACTGGAGCTGAGCGAATATCAAAAACTTTTTCACGAAGTAAAATCTGCATCATTTATCGAAAACAAAAAAACACTGCAAAACCGAAAGTATAAGGATACGGAAGAATACCGTACGGTCAAAAAACTCCGCAAACTACAAAATTCGCTTTCGATACAGTCTTACTATAAAATTCTGAACACTTCTGATCTGAAAGAATATGAAGCTTTTAAACTTTCACCAGAATTCGAAAACCTTGGCGACAAAACAAAAGTAAAAGCTTCGGTTCAGCTTACAAAGCTAAAGAGTTTTGAACACTCTAAAGCATATCGAAATTATATGCGTTATCACAAATCGTTTATAATTCAAGAGTATGAGCATTTGAAAGAAGTGGTAACGACAACTGAATTTAAAAAATCAAACGATTTCTGGTCAAATGATAAGCGCTGGTATAAAACTCCTGAATATATCAAAGAACAGCGATTTTACGAACTTGCTAAAAATCGGGATATCGCTTTTTTCGTAAATGAAAATCCGGAACGATTTGAAAAATACAAATCGATGAAACTTACATTCAGCGATGATTTTAAGTGGAACACACTCGATAAATCGCGATGGAATTACGGATTTCATTACCCTGGGCACAGTCTTATTGTCAATCATTCTTTCGCCAACGAAAAGCAATGTAACAATGGCGGCAAGAATATATCGGTCGACAGGGATACACTCAGGATTATAACCAAACATGAGAAGGCAACCGCTCCAGCATGGCATCAAGAAAAGGGATTTATTCAAAAAGATTTTAATTATACTTCGGATATACTTCAAACTGCTGGTGAATTTCGTCAGAAATACGGAATCTTCAGGGCAAAACTGCGCTGTAACGGCAAATTGCATCATGCATTCTGGCTTGGAGCCGATGGAAAACTACCACATGTGAATATTTTTCACTTCGATGGTAAAAAAATATCTGTTGGAAATGCAAATATGAACATTTTTGATGGAGTTGAAATAAAAGGTATTAATCCTCACGAATATTTCATTTACACATTAATCTGGAATAATAAAGAATTAATTTGGATGATTAACAATACTGAAGTTTATCGCACTACAAGCAACATTCCACAAGAACCACTTTATCTTGCATTTAATTCATTTATTCCCGAAAAAATGCACGGTGATACCGGACAACTTGAAGTGGACTGGGTAAGAGTTTATACGGTGTGAAAAATAACTTCAGGCATATAAAAAGGAAAAGGATTGTGAGCAATTTACAATCCTTTTTTTGCTGCATAATTTTCTTAATGAACTGCTTTATTTCCGAGGCAGTTTCTTGATGCCATTTTCTACAAGAAAATGCAAATTTTTCTCTACTGCTTTAGCTGTAACAGTAGCGCCTGTGTACGCATCTACTTTCATTTTACGCACTTCTGACAACTTTAATTCGTCCCATGAATTAAAAAAACCCATCCTCTCGAGGCGACGGACATAACCCAGCGTTTCATAATGCGATAGCAAAGCGATTTTTTTTATAACAAACTTTTTATCGGTAATAACCATTATTGGAGTAGTATTGTTATAGCCAATAATATCATTGCAATAGTCTGTACTGATCATTGCAAACCCGTAAATTTTATTTTTTTCATCAATTATTTTATACCAAAAATCGTTAACTTTTTCAACATTGGTTGCTTGGGGAAACACACTTTGCACTACTGCTTTGTTTGAAACCTGATGTAACGTTGGTTCAGCTTCATTTGCTCTCTTTTGAGCCATTAAACTACAAATAAACAAACTCAAAAAAAAGGACAAAATACTACATTTAAAAAACTTTTTCATTGACAATTCCCGGATTTATATAAATATTTAATTTCACAATTTGCAATAATTCTTTGAGTGTTTTAAAGTCAAATAATTTAGTTTTTACAAAAATTATTGGTACATGACAAAAAATAGAACGCAGATTCACACGGATTTAGCGGATTAAAGC
>CAYQWD010000424.1:0-2931 GCA_964420955.1 uncultured Paludibacter sp.
TTAAAGCGTTAGGAGAAAGACCTGTATTAATCCAATTAGACCCTCCTCTATACGTTACGTTTATCACACCACTGGCAGCATAAGTAAACCTGACCCCTGTAAAAACTTGTGCACCGGTAAAATCATTGGCATCACTATACATTGTACCGGCTCCCTGATAAAAAGTCCAACTGCCTGAAGTGGCTGTATTACCTGCAGAAGCATCGCCAAATAAGACTTTAAACGAAGTGTAAAACTCGGTACTTCCGGTATATCCCACCATTGGCGAAAATTTGGATACAGAACCAGTTGATGAGGCAACTCCTCTCACATAAGCACCTGCAGTTCCAAGTGGATTTGAAGTTGTAGCCAACTCAATAGGGGCATTCGGGGCTGTAGCACCTGCTCTCGCCCAAGAAGTACCTGAAGTAGGGTTTGGAAGAAATGTAGTAGAACCTGTTTGACTTGTATGAGATCCTGTCCCTGTGCCAAAATTCTGGGTAGAGGTTTGCCCCCACGTCACACTACTTCCCGCCAGCAAAATCGCTGCCAGCAGCAAAGTTTTTAAAAAGTTTTTTTGTTTCATAATTGATTAATTTTTATTTGATTTGAATATATATTTTTTTAAAATTGAACTTTTCAACATCGAAGATTTGAAAAAGTATCTTCATTTATTTCTCATTAAAAGAAACTTTCAAAAGTCTTCGCAAACTTTTCAACGTCGTAGATTTGAAAACGTTTCTTTTTAATCTTCGTAGAAACTTTCAAAAATCTTCGATGTTTTGAAGTTTCGTTTTGAAGTTTATTCGCAAACTTTTCAACATCGTAGATTTGAAAACGTTTCTTTATTTTTTCTATCAAAGAAACTTTCAAAAGTCTATCGACGTTTTGAAGTTTCGTTTTGAAGTTTCGTTTTGAAGTTTAAGTAAGTTCTGAATTATCAAAATCGCCATGAAAATATCGAAAATTTTCAGTACCACCAAATAAATTCAAAACGAATTCTCTTTCAATCAAAGTTGGTTTTTCGGATATTACTGCATTATATGAACTCCATTTATATTCCTCCGCAGTTTTTACAAATCCATCTTTTACCGGATTGTTGTGAATATACGCAATACATTCACGCAAATAATATTCACTTTCAATCACTCTTCTCTCGAATGGATGTTCAAACAAACTTCCTGTTCTGAAATAAGCGCTGTTAATTCTTTTTGTATATGTCAGAAATAAATGTTTAAACTGATTCGAAGGTTTGGGCTTTTTTAATGGATTGTGAGTAATGTCGTTTTTTGAAAACATTTTCAGCTCATCAAAAGTGCAAATTTCGTTCTCATTTTTCACTCTTATAAGTAAATGAAAATGATTCGACATTAAACAGTAAGCCAATGTATCAGCAATCGGAACTATATAGTTTTTGTATAACTCAAGAAACTCAGCATAGTATTTTTCGTGCTTGAAAAGTACTTCCCCATTGTTTCCACGGTTATAAATATGGTAATATGTTCCGTATTGTAATGCTGTTTCAGCCATATTTTATATTCGCAAACTTTTCAACATCGAAGATTTGAAAACGTTTCTTTATTTTTATCAAAGAAACTTTCAAAAGTCTGACGACGTTTTGAAGTTTTGTTTTGAAGTTTCGTTTTTTATCTCTTCCCACTTAAACTTACACTGTATGCAGGATTCAGTCCGCCACCCGAAATCGTCATCGTGCCTGTATGTGTGCCACTTGCTGTAGGTGTGTAAGTTACAGTAAGTTCGTAGCCGTTGTTAGCTTGTGCCATTGTGATAGATGCGGTAGAAACGCTAAACATTGTGCCAGTAACCGTTACGGTCAGGTTACCAGTAATATCGGTGGTTTTAACCTGCAGATTTTTAGTGGCAGTGGTGCTTACCGTTCCAAAATCGAGCGTACTGCCGTTTGGTCTGGCAAGTCCGGCTTCAATTTTGGGTGTCAGAATTTGTCCCACACCCCAAATAGTATAAACATACTCCGGATGGTCGATATACGGATTACGATTTCCCTGTATGGCATACACGGCATCGTTGCGGGCAATTTCCTTTGCCGAAACAGGATCTTGTACATGCCAGTCGCCCAACATATTCAGAAACCATGTTTCAAAAACCGGAAAACTGTTGTTTTGTAACACAGCATCAGCATAAGTGGAGTTTGCATACCAACCTGCAATCAGGTTTTCGTAACGCGTAGCCATGTAAAAATAAGTACGTGCAAAGTCGCCTTTGTATTCATCGGCAGGTTCGAAAACCGTACCACTGTAACCTGCAGTAACGCAATTACCGAGTTTCGAGCCATTGGTGGAAGTATAAGAGGCTGTTCCTACTTTCCCGTAGGGATAATTATCGCGTACATTATTCACTTTTCCATCGGAAGGAAACACCTGAAATAAATCGGTGTACATGGGATTTACCACTCCACCAAACCAGCTTGCAGGGAAAGAGTGTTCGCGGTTATAGCAGTCGCCTTCGTTGGTAAATTCGCCGCACTGGTTTGTACCAAAAATGTAGTTTGTGTTCGAGTAGATATCCCAGACTTTGTTGTCGGCACGTTTGTCGGTAGTTTGAAAAGCCGTCCAAAGATAATCGTAGCTCTTTACTGTGTGACCGCTTATAATGTTGTATAACTGGGTTTTAAGTGTTGCACCGGTGCCTGTGGCTGTGTTGTAATATCCGGTCGGAATGGCAGCAACAACAGCAAAAACAGTATAGAAGAGAATCAGAAAAGCAGTAAGTGCGAATCTCTTTATGCGGTGATTATTCTTCATGAAAATTACTTAGAATTGAAAAATTTAATAATTTACAAACATAATGAAAATAAACGGAATAATTTTATCATTTTCCATTAAAAATTGATTAAAAAAACGAGAAAGAAGAATTATTCAACGCTGTCAGGTGCAAGCACGCTGACAGGTTGCTGTTTTCTCAACCTGACAG
>CAYQWD010000425.1:0-2930 GCA_964420955.1 uncultured Paludibacter sp.
ATAACCAGGGTCGTAGAAAAGTTTTGTTTCAGATATTGTTACAAAATCTTTGGTAGTGATATAATATAAGCGGTGATTGTTTTTTTCTTCTTCAATTCCTTTTTCGAACCTTTCAGGAATGCACGATGCCCAAACAACAATAAACTGATTTTTTTGATTGTCATAAAACAACTCAGGCGCCCAAACATTTACTGTTGTTGGTTCATGTTTCATCACTTCTATCATACGAGGTTCACTCCAGCTTATCAAATCTTTAGAAAATGCATATCCGAAACCATAATCGCCCTTCCAGCTTGTTGTCCACACTAAATGAAAAAGACCTTTTGAATCTACAGCGATGGATGGATCGCGCATCACCTGCTGGTTTCCAATTGTTGGTTTCAGCCATGTGCCGGGAATGCTATCCCAATTTATACCATCTTCGCTATAAATAAAACGCAATCCTTCATTTGCCGGCTCGTGAAAAGAAGTTGAAACAAACAATTCTTTGTTGAGTGAACATGAAGAAAAAAACAGCAAAGTAATAAATGCTATGCTGTAATGAAAATACCAGATTCGTGTGGAATTATTTTGAATCATCATTTTTTAAAGATTTTATTTTTCATTGTTATTGACGCGAGCAGGAGTAAAAAGTACTCACACACTTCCCATGTTGAAGTCTCATTAGAGTTTGACGTGGATTTTTCAGACCTTTATCATTACAAATAATACTTTTCTCCGTCATCAGTTAAAATAATTATCGTATGAAAAAATATTTAGTAATATCAGCATTGATAACTTGCTCTTTTTTATATTCACAAAATCGTGGTATGACCAATACAACTTCAAGTAAATTTGCAAAAATGAAAAGTGTAGATATTGATGCTGTACGTTGGACAAATGGTTTTTGGAAGGAACGCTTTGATGTTTTTAAAGACACCATGATACTTTCAATGTGGAAAACACTCCACGATGCAGAGGTAAGTCATGCTTTTCGGAATTTTGAAATCGCCGCAGGGTATTGTAGCGGCAAGCATTGCGGACCTCCGTTTCACGATGGAGATTATTATAAATTTTTTGAAGGAGTTGCATCAATTTACGCCCAAACAAAAGACCCGAAATTAGATAAAATGATGGATGAAGCCATCACAGTTATTGCCAAAGTTCAGCGTAAAGATGGTTACATTCATACTCCGGTAATAATATCGGAGTTAAATCAAGGAATCGACAGCCACAATAAGGAAATAACTACAGGAACGCAAACCGGAACAAAAACCGAAAAAGCATTTGAAAACCGTTTGAATTTCGAAACTTACAACCTTGGTCACTTAATGATGGCCGGAATAATACATAAAAGAGCAACCGGAAAAACAAGTTTGTTCAATCTTGCCATAAAAGCAACAGATTTCCTGTGTCATTTTTACGAAACTGCTTCGGCAGAACTTGCACGCAATGCAATATGTCCCTCACACTATATGGGTGTGGTCGAAATGTATCGCGAAACAGGAAATCAGCGTTATCTTGAATTGTCGAAAAACCTGATAAATATACGCGGAATGGTTCAAAATGGCACCGATGATAATCAGGATCGGGTACCTTTTCGTCAACAATACAACGCCATGGGACATGCCGTACGTGCCAATTATTTATATGCGGGTGTAGCTGATGTTTATACGGAAACCGGCGAGGAACAATTAATGAAAAATCTGACAAGTATATGGAAAGATATTGTAACCCGTAAAATGTACATCACTGGCGCTTGCGGAGCATTGTACGATGGCACTTCGCCCGATGGAACATTTTACAAGCCGGATTCAATTCAAAAAGTGCATCAGAGTTACGGTCGTCCGTATCAGTTACCAAATTCAACTGCTCACAATGAAACTTGTGCAAACATAGGTAATTTGCTTTTTAATTGGCGAATGTTACAAGTTACAGGAGAAGCTAAATATGCCGATTTGGTTGAAACTGTAATTTACAATAGTGTTTTAAGCGGTATAAGTCTTGATGGAAAACGCTTTTTTTACACCAATCCGCTTCGGCTATCAAAAGATTTGCCCTATACTTTACGCTGGTCGAAAGAGCGTGAGCAATACATCAGTTATTGCAATTGCTGTCCGCCAAATACTGTACGCACTCTAACCCAAATTCAGAATTACGCATACACAACTGCGGCTGATGCCGTATATTTTCAACTTTACGGCGGAAACGAATTTAGCGCTTCATTTGGAAAAAAAGACATATTAAAGATTGAACAAAATACTGATTATCCATGGGATGGTAAAATTATGGTATCAGTATCACAGGCTCCAAAAAAGAAATCGCTAACGTTCAATTTCCGGATTCCTTCGTGGTGCAGTAAAGCAACCATAACTATCAATGGGAATCCAATTGAAACAACAACAACAGCAAACACTTACATTCCTGTAAACCGAATTTGGAAAAAAGGCGATAAAGTGGAAATTAATCTGGAAATGAAACCTGTGCTAATGGAATCACATCCATTGGTAGAGGAAACACGGAATCAGACTGCTGTAAAACGTGGACCTATAGTTTATTGCCTTGAAGAAACAGATATCAATGGAGCAAAACCGATTGATAATATTATAATACCTGCAGATATAAAACTAACTCCACGCAAAACAAATATAGCAGGAAGCGATGTTGTGGTTTTAGATGGAACAGCAAACTTGACAAACGAAAATTCATGGAAAAACACTTTGTATCGTCCAATTCAAAAATCAGATAAAAAAACAAATATTACGTTGATACCATATTATGCATGGGGCAATCGTGGCAAAATGGATATGACTGTGTGGATGCCTTTAGCCCCTTAATTGCTGATAGGGAATATAAAGTTCCCTGCCCTGAAAAAAAAGTGGGAGTAATAAAAAAAAATCAATTAATGAAAAAATATGAATAAAATCAAAACAAGTAAACAAGATGGTGCT
>CAYQWD010000426.1:0-2906 GCA_964420955.1 uncultured Paludibacter sp.
ACGAAAGATATCAGTCAAATGAGAGGTGAAACTGACTGGGGAATAATGGGGCTGAGTTACAAGCCGGGTAAAACAGTTATCATTTCCACTAAAAGGCTGAATCAGCAAAGAATCAAACAACAGGGTGTTAAACTCTGCCTGCACGAACTCGGTCATGCACAAGGACTGAATCACTGCGATAGATCGCCTACCTACATTATGCGCGATGCAAAAGGCAGAAATCATTTCGACGAACTCACCGGTTTTTGTGATAGTTGCACTATGCATTTGAAGGAAAAAGGGTGGAAATTGTAGGAACATTTCCAACTTATGTTTCGACTCCTAACTCTTTTCACCAATTCCTCTACCCATTTTTATCAAAAAGTAGCACAAGTATGTGTAAAAACCATACAAATAATGCGTTACAAAAGGCTATATTTGTAGTCCTAAAGAATAACAAACACAAAACTTTCATTCAATCATGAGATTCAAACCGTATTATTTAGTTTTAACTGCAATTTTGTTGGTGAGCATTGCTGCTACCAATCGTCCTGTACACATTTTTATGGCCGGCGACAGCACCATGGCTAACAAGCCGTTTTACAAAAATGCAACCGATTCGTTTACCGGAAAAATTACACCTGAAATCTGGCGCGAGCGAGGATGGGGAATGCTTCTGCCTGATTATTTTTCGGAAAATGTTGTTGTGCGAAATTTCGCGCAAAACGGACGGAGCACACGCCGTTTTATAGAAGAAGGCTGGTGGGATAAATTAATCAGTCAGGTGCAAAAAGGCGATTATGTGGTAATTCAGTTCGCGCACAATGATGGCGCGGTGGACAAGCCTGACCGTTACACCACACCCGAAGATTATAGAAAAAATCTTGTGCGTTTTATCGATGAAGTGCGGGCAAAAGGCGGAAATCCCATTATTTGTACAGCAGTTGCACGCCGGAAATTCGATAATCAGGGAAAAATTATGGATACGCATGGCGTCTATCCTGAAATTTCGCGCGAAGTGGCAAAAACAAAAAAAGTGCCGCTTATCGACATGCAAAAACAAACCACCGAATGGCTCGAAAAGGAAGGTGTTGCAAAATCGAAAATGTACTTTCATAAGTTGACTGCCGGTGAAAGCAAACTTTTTCCGAAAGGATTGGACGACAACACACACTTCAACGAAAACGGTGCACGCAAAACTGCCGGATTTTTTGTTCAGGGTTTGAAAGAACAGAAAATTACTGCGTTGGTCAGTGGACTTAAAGAAAATGCTAAACCGTATGTTTCCAAAGTTTGGGTTTCAGACCTTGGCAACGGAAAATACAAAAATCCGATAATTTATGCTGATTACTCTGACCCTGATGTTTGTCGTGTCGGCGATGATTATTATATGACTGCTTCATCGTTTGCAAATACACCGGCATTGCCCATTCTTCATTCGAAAGATATGGTTAACTGGACTTTGATAGCACATGCAGTGCCAAAACTTGTACCCGAAAATGTTTTCAACTTACCACAGCACGGCAATGGCGTTTGGGCGCCGGCTTTTCGCTATCATAACAACGAATTTTATATTTATTGGGGCGATCCGGACTATGGTATTTACATGATAAAAGCCAAAGACCCGCGCGGTCCGTGGTCGCAAATGGTGCTAGTAAAAGAAGGCAAAGGCTTGATTGATGCCTGTCCGCTTTGGGACGAAGATGGACGCGCTTACATTGTTCACGCCTATGCCGGAAGTCGCGCAGGAATGAAAAGTGTACTGGCAGTTTTTGAAATGACGCCCTGCGGTACGAAAGCCATTTCCGAAAGTCGTTTGGTTTTCGATGGACATCCATTCCACAACACTGTTGAAGGCGCTAAATTCTACAAAAGAAATGGTTACTACTACATTTTTGCCCCTGCCGGAGGGGTGAAACCGGGCTGGCAATTAGCAATGCGCTCTAAAAATATTTATGGTCCGTACGAAGAAAAAATCGTTTTGGCGCAAGGAAACACAGATATCAACGGACCGCATCAGGGTGGTTTAATCGATACTCCCGATGGAAAACAGGAATGGTTTATTCATTTTCAGGATTTGTACGCTTATGGCAGAGTGATTCACCTGAATCCGGTAAACTGGAAAAACGACTGGCCTGTAATGGGAATTGATAAAGATGGCGATGGCTGTGGTGAACCTGTAAGTGTTTACGAAAAACCGGCCGTGGGAAGAACGTATCCGATAGCTAATCCTGTTGAAAGCGATGAATTTGATGGTCAAACCTTGGGACTTCAATGGCAATGGCAGGCAAACAGCAATCCTCTATGGAGTTATCCTGCAGGAGACAAAGGTTATTTGCGATTATTTGCATGGCAATTGGTGGGCGAAGCTAAAAATTTATGGGACGCTCCTGCCCTGCTCCTGCAAAAATTCCCTGCTCCCGATTTTAAAGCAACAACAAAACTCACTTTCCGTCCATTTAAAAAAGGCGAGCGCGCCGGTTTAGTAGTTATGGGTCAGGATTATGCTGCTGTAACCATCGACAGTGTTGACAACGGACTTAGCCTGAACTTTGTAAGTGTAAAAAATGCTCCTTCAGGAAAGGCAGAAACAGTTCATGCTTCAGTTCCGGTGAAAGAAAGAACGGTTTATTTCCGTGTGGAATTAAAACAAACCCGCGCGCTGAACAAAGAGAAAATTCAGCAGCCAAAAGCCAATTGTACTTTCAGTTACAGCCTCGATGGAAAGAAATTCACCGTTTTAGGCGAAAATTTTGCCGCATGGGAAGGCAAATGGATAGGAGCAAAAGTAGGAATTTTCTGCCAGCGTCCGCAATGGCTCAATGATTCCGGCTATGCCGATTTTGATTGGTTCAGGATGGAAAAGTAATTCCGCGGGATGACAGAATTCCGATTCTGTCAAAAAGAAATAGAACGAAGAAAAAGAC
>CAYQWD010000427.1:0-2879 GCA_964420955.1 uncultured Paludibacter sp.
ACTTTTATCAGATGGGTGTAAAAGATATTGTAGAGGCAGCGTTGAAAACAATTCAAAAAAAAAACAATTTGAAAATTTGAAGATTGAAAAGTCATAACAGACAGCATTCAATTAAAAAAATCTAAAAAAATAAAACATCAATTTTAATTTAATTTATTCAAATCTTCAAATCTTCAAATTTTCAAATCTCAAAATCTTCAAATATAAAATGCTAACATTATCAGATGCATACAACTCGGGCGTAACATCCTCGCCTATTCGGCGGATTATGGAAATGGCAAGCCGTGATAATCTTATTAAAATGGGATTAAATCCCGATGATGTAATATCTTTTGCGGGTGGTTGGGTAAACCACCAAGCGCCCGAAGAACTTCGGCAGGAATATCTTGACATTATTCAGGATAAAACATTATTCCACAAAACCGGCGGTTACAGTGATTCGGATGGAAGTCCTGAACTTAAAAAGGCTTTGATTGATTTTAATAATCAAATGTATGGAATCAATTCGGTATCAGAAGAAAATTTAATAATCGGACACAGTTCAACACAACTAACATATTCTCTGTTTAAAGTGTTGCTGAATGCCGATGACAAAGTTTTATTGTTTGATCCGGCTTATGCCAATTACCCCGAACAGATTCAAACCTGCACCGGAAATCAAAATATAGTTTATTTTCCGCTTTTTGATGAAGAAAAATGGCAGTTTGTGGCTGATGAAGAAAAACTTGCCGGTGAACTTGTTCAGTTTATGGAACGCGAAAAACCAAAGCTGATTCTGTTTTCGAGCCCTGACAACCCAACAGGAATGATTTTGCCCGACAAATTTGTGAAGCGAATGCTCTGTAAAGCCCTCGAAATTGATTGTTTTGTTGCCATGGACTTTGCCTAATATACATTTTTGTATGGAAAAGAACTTCCTGAATATTTTTTCTCAACTTGTGAAAATTATCCAAATCTGATAAAAATATTTTCGAACTCTAAATGGTGTCGCGGCTTGGGGCGGCGTTTGGGATGGTTAGAAGCAAACGCTGAAATTATCCAAACACTCAAGGTTGTTCAGCAAAGTTTGATATTATGCCCTGATACATTGCATCAAATGGCATTAACAAGTTATATTCACAATGGATTGAAAGATGGTTCGATTGCAGCCTACATTAAACGCATCAATGATGATTACGAAAGCGCTTCGAAATTTCTTTGTCATTGTATCGAAAAATATCTTTCACCGCGTTTCACTAAACCTGAAGGAGGTTTATATTCAGTAGTTGATGTTGGTACGGATGGCGATGCTTTTGTAGCCACAATGCTCAAAAAAACCGGAGTAGTTTTCGTGCCTGGCGGTGGTTTTGGAAAATCACTGAAAAACGGCATTCGGATTTCATTCGGACCTTTGGTTTACGATTTGGAAAAAATTGAAGAAGGATTTAAAAGAGTAGCAAGTGAAATCAACTCTAACTCCGAATTGGAATAGGATTTACAATGTACAATGTAGAATATAATTAAAGAGTTACTGATACTTTGAACAAGATGCACTTTATCTAATTTTCAATCGCGACGTGTCGTGACAAATTTTCAAATTAAAAAAAATACCATGCCAATAAGACTTTTTTTACTTCATACATCGCATACTTTAGTTCCTGTTTTTCAGGAATTAACAGATAAATATTTCCATGGAAAAGATATCAAAGTTTTTAATATTGTCGATGACAGTCTGATTAAAAATACCATTGAGCGCGGCGAGCTTACAGCTGATACAATGCGCCGTGTTGTAGATTATATCTGTTCAGCCGAAGCAGCTGGTGCTGATTTTGTTTTGGCAACCTGTTCTTCTATCGGACCGGCAGTAGAAACAGGTGCAACTTTATGTAAAATTCCTGTACTGCGTGTCGATCAGCCTATGGCAGATTTGGCAGTTGAAACCGGCACAAAAATCGGAGTGGTTGCCACACTTTCAACCACTTTAAATCCATCTTCGGATCTTGTACTTCGCAGGGCAAAACTTGCCGGAAAAGAAATTCAGCTTGTTTCCCGATTGTGTGAAGGCGCATTCGATGCTTTAATGAGCGGCAAACCTGAAATTCACGACGAGAAAGTCGCTTCGGTTCTTGTTGAGTTATCAAAAGAAGTTGATGTGATTCTGCTTGCACAAGCTTCGATGGCGCGTGTAGTTGCACAACTCTCCGATGAAGACAAAAAAATTCTTATCCTTACAAGTCCCGAACTGGCTATAAAACATATTGCCGAAATTCTTTAGGCTATGAAAAAAATGCAACGCATAGCTTTGTGGATAGGTTTAATTTTGCTTATTCCGGTAATTCTAAGTTTTATATTTGATTGGAATGCTTCGAAACCACTATTTTCCGTTATTGCTTCGGTTTTAATTGCACTCGGAATTGGGTCAGTAGAAAAACTCAAATCCTTTCAGTTTACCGCATGGATAATTGCTGCCATTGTTTGCGGAATTAGTTTTCCGAATACTTTTCTGAAATGGGGTGATTTTGACTTGCGAAATAAATATCTGATTCTTTCAGTTGTACAACTGGTCATGTTTGGAATGGGCACGCAAATGAGCCTGAAAGACTTTATGGGAATCAAAACAATGGGAAAAGGTGTGTTAATTGGCATCATAGCACAATTTACAATCATGCCTTTTTCAGGATATTTTCTGACGCGAGTATTTCATTTTGAATCCGAAATAGCTGCAGGCATAATTTTGATAGGCTCTTGCTCAAGCGGATTGGCTTCAAATGTTATGGTTTATTTAGCCAAAGCCAATCTGGCATTATCGGTTACGCTAACAGCTGTTGCCACTTTGCTTGCACCGGTTATGACACCTTTCTGGATGAAAATGCTTGCCGGAACGTATGTTCAAGTAGATT
>CAYQWD010000428.1:0-1080 GCA_964420955.1 uncultured Paludibacter sp.
ATATTAATAGAATCATTACATTAACATCTTGATTTAATACACATTGTGTTATTTTAAAACGACCCATTGTAAGAAAGAAAACAATTAAATAGTAAAATCCCAAAATATACAACCATCTTCAATTATACGCTTGAAATTTTTAGTTTTATCAGTAGAACTGAAAAAAAACTTAGTACTGAAAGTAAATTTTGGTATTCTTTCAAAAAACTTGTTGTAATCGCTTTTATCGTGCAAGCCGATTGATAAAAAATGAAATTTATGTTGATAAGCATATTTTCTCGCTTCAGAAATCAGCAAATTTAATGCATCTTCATGGCCATCTGAATAAGAAATAAAACGAAAATATAAAATCCTGACAGGTTTATTAATGAGTGGCAGGCGTATAAAAGTAAATAGTTTGTTAAAAAAATTTACTATTTTGCTGAGTAGTTCGAGATAACGAGGTGCCCGTTTTAAAATTTCCTGTTTGTAACTTTCAGTATTGGTTAATGCAATGGCAGCCACAGTTTTATCATCGTGTTTGGCTGTTAAAACCGTTGTCTTGTCAGCATCGTTAGTATATATTTCGGTATAAAATGAAAATTTTTCTAGAAATTCTTTCCTGAACATTTCCAGATTACAATTAGATGAGAACTCAATACTATATTTTTTATTTTTTTTGGAACTGTACCAAACCGGAATTAGTTGATAAACATTGAGTAGGCTTTCGCCAAAAACCTTTGGAAAAAGCCATCGCCCCGATAGAAATGGCATAACCGTCTTATTCCCCAGCACTATTGCAGCAAACATTAATTTGGCATCGAGCATTTGCAGTTGTTCATATACAAACTTTCCAAATCGAGCTGCAAGCGTTGAAATCAAATAATCGGGATGTACTCTGAAATCGCTTACATAATGTGAAATTACTGGATTTTTAGCAACAAAAGTTTTCATCTCGGTAATGGAGCATGAAGCGATAATTTCATTGTTTTTTTCAGCCACATATACATTATAATTACCTCGCTTTTCAAGTAAACGAAAATAATCAGGATTGCGATCAATTAAAAGTGAGAATTTTCCATTCATAGGGGTTTTGCTGTT
>CAYQWD010000428.1:1092-2874 GCA_964420955.1 uncultured Paludibacter sp.
CGGAAAAATTGGCTAATCGAAATATAATTTTGGAAATTGGTTTATTATGCATTAAATAAATGAGTTTTTTTGAATAAATTATGAGTTTAATTTTCAGAGGCTAACTCATAATGTTGCATGGCTTTAATTGTAATTTCCATTAGATATTCAATTTCCCATCCCAACATTTCTGCTCCTTTCTGAATTACTTCACGCGAACAACCTGCAGCAAATTTTCGGTCTTTATATTTTTTCTTCAACGAACTTACAGTCAAATCAATAGTACTTTTGCTTGGTCTCATTAATATTGCTGCGCCAATTAGTCCGGTAAGTTCATCGGTGGCATAAAGTACTTTTTCCATAAAATGTGTGGGAATAGCAGTTGTTAAATGCCCGTATCCGTGCGAAACTACAGCACGTTCAATTTGTGGATCAATATTTTCCTGTGCAAATATTTCCTGAACTTTTAAGCAATGTTCTTGGGGAAACTGCTCGAAATCCAAATCGTGCAATAAGCCGGTTAATCCCCAAAAATCTTTTTCAGTTTCAAAGCCGAAATTTTGTGCAAAATACCGCATTACAGCTTCAACGGTTTCAGCATGCTGAATGTGAAAAGGTTCTTTGTTGTATTTTCTGAGTAATTCCATAGCCTTTTCACGCGAAATTACTGGTTTTATACGTGCTGAGTTATTTTCGGGTAAATAATCGATTCTCATAAATGAATTTTTTTTAAAATCGGAAAAAAATATTATACTAATATTTGTTCTTCCAAAATTCTTACAGCATCCTCAATACATTTTTCACACACTTTTTCTTTTAAATTTAATTTGTTAAAAAGTGCTTTTCCATCTTCACTGTTAAAATCGCAGTTTAACAAAAGCCTGCATTCGGTATTTTCATTTAGTTTCTTAAATTTTTTTACAAAATCCTGAACCATTTGGTAAGTTTGCTCTTTTCGCAGCGAAATATCAGCTGTTTTGTTACTGTTGTATAATCCCAAAACCATTACAGCGCCACTTACAGCGCCACAAGTTTTCTGTAATCGTCCAATACCGCCGCCAAAACCTGTCGATAAATCCATCGCATGTTTGGCATCGTAGCCTAAATAGTTTACAAATGCCACTACTACCGATTGAGCACAGTTCAATCCCGATCGGAATTTCTCAATTGCTATTTCTTCTCTTGATTTCATGTGGTAAGTATTATCAATTTTTGTGTATTTAAAAAAAAATATTGATTCAAAGTAAATTTGTCGGACTAAAATTTTAATCTATTCAGGTAGCCAATTATCGCAACCTTTAAGAATATTTTTTAAAGTATATTTTGATGCTTCACGCTTGCTAAGCGATTTAGCCCAGTTTACTCTGTTTTCAGTTTTCGCACCAGAGCCGAAATTCTCAAATTCAGCATAAAATGCAGTTTTATACCTTTCGGTACTGTCCCAGTTTTTCCATCCTGAAGGATGAATATGACTGCCTATATTGCATCTTATAAAAGCTACCCGAGCATAATTGCGCCATGGGCGACCTAAAAAAGCTTGCTTTACTTTTTCGTCGGCAGTGAGGACACAATCAAGAAATACAAATCCAAATTTTCTGTTTTTTGGAGTACTTGCAGCCGTAATGTACGAGTCGGATTTATTATGAATTGTACAATTTTGGAACAAAGCAGTTGCTTCTCCGAAAATAAAATCGGTAGTGCCTTCAATGTAACAATTCAGATAATATTGTCTCGAAGCATCGCCTGCAGCGTAAAGTGTATCTTGAAATCCGACAATACGGCAATTTTTAAAAACACATCTGT
>CAYQWD010000429.1:0-2864 GCA_964420955.1 uncultured Paludibacter sp.
ATAAATTATGATAATAACCTATTAATGAAAGATATAGTGGTTTTTTGGCTGACCCTAAATCGCAGAAATCAATACCGTACAACCATTTTCTGTCTATCCACAATATAAATTCCGACAGGAAGTCCATCCAAAGCATATCTGCGAATAGTATTTCTTTTAATCAAACTGCCGTTTATTCCGTAAACATTTGTTAATCCATCGGGGTCGAGCGGCGAGTTAAGTAATATTTTGTTATGGGTGCTCGTGCGAGTCCACAATGTAATGCGTAAAACTACTTGTTTCCCCAGAAAAGTAAAGGTAAAAGAGCTTGTTGCCGGTGTAGTAAGCGGAACCGTGTAGGTGGCAACAGTATAAGCCCCACTTGCATTTTTACGTACATATAAATATTTATTTGCACTAAAAGAAGTTCCGTTCAACTCCCCCAAATAGGAATCTCCATCTGCATAATTATCGTAACCTGTAAATGTTACGCTATCAACTGTAATTCCATCCGGTAAATTTACTTTGTACTGCGTGGCAGCTGAATATTTAATTCCCATTTCGCTACCGGTAGAGTATGCTTTTCCTGCCATGTTGCTTATATTGAAACCGCCATCGAAAGGCCAAGGCGAAAGAGCTGAAGCCCCTCCCGTGTAGGTGTTGTGGGCAAGCAATACACTTTTTACTTCAGTTTTATTTTCTTCAATGGTATTTCCTGAGGGTGTTCCTCCCTGATTGCCACCATTCATTATATCAGACACAATACTATTCAAATATACTTCGAGCATAGTGTATCCTTCGCTGTTCAAAGTGTTTCTGTCTGCTGCGTTTGTTGCATTCAGTCCGTTTGCATTTTCCCAAAAATCGGGCATTCCGTCTTGGTCAGTATCGGCAGGTTTTGTATTTGTATTCAAATTTGGCCATGCATTCCAGTCGACGGGCGCTCCTGTGGGTTTGTTATCTACTTGTGAGTTTATAATTCCAAGAATATTTCCTGCGCCGGTATATGTAGCTTTTCCGTAACGGGTGTCGTGAATCATTAATGTGTCATGCCAGTCGCGCGAAAGTGAAGCGCCTGAATATTGCAATACTTTTTCATAAGCTTGTTCTGCTGTATGAGTTGTTGTGTAAATGTAGTTTATGGGCGATGAAAGTTTCATTGTGTCTTTGGTGGTTTGTGTAAATGTATTGTCCACGTCAGCATTATTTATCTGAGCATAAATACCATTTGTCCAATTGTCGGTTGTTACACCCGGAAAACCATTCATGAAATTGCCCGAAACAAAATATTTCCCCCAAACGTGCCACATTGGCGCAAAAGCAGGATTGTCTGTAACATATTGTGTGGTTCTTATGCCAATGCTTGCAATTCTTTGTTGTATCAGCGAGCTCCTTTGTTTGGTGCCCGGTCCGGGTTTGTAGTAGTTATTTACGATATTTACATTCATACCTTCACCACCATAACATCCAAGTCCGCCCCAGTTATATATCACATTATTGCGCATGTCAACTCTTTCATCTTTTTGCGTTCCTGCACGTGGGCCAAGGCGTGGTGTACGACTATCGTGATGAACCATTAAATTATGATGATAACTCGCTCCGGAACCACCCCAAATGCCGCCATAACCATGAGCGCCTTTTGCGTGTCCTGCATTTCGTAAACTTTGCGAAATAATGCACCACTGTACAGTGGAATTCTTCATGCCATAAACCGACAAACACTCATCAATACTCCAACTGACCGAACAATGATCTACCATAATATTTTCCTGATCCATACCGCCAAGCCCATCGCCTTCGTGATTTGCAACTTGCCTGTTGCCAAGCCGGAATCGCATAAATCTGATGATAACGTTACTCGCGTTAATAGTGAATGGATAATCAGCAACACAAATTCCATCGCCGGGTGCTGTTTGTCCTGCAATGGTAATATTTCCGCTGCTAATTGCCAATGCCGAAGTAAGATATATTGTTCCTGAAACATCAAAAACAATGGTTCTTCGTCCGGCTTTATTTATCGCCCATCGGAGCGTGCCTTCCGATCCATCATCGGAAAGCGATGTAACATGATATACTTCACCACCTCTTCCGCCCGTGGTGTATCTTCCGTATCCTTCGGCACCCGGAAATGCCGGCAGTTTTTCGGCGGAATTTATTTTTATGGCTGAAAGTATCAGAGCCGATAGAAAAAAAGTTTTCTTCAATTTTGATATTAAAAATTTTGACATTTTGATATTGATTTTTATACTTTTATTTATCTATGCAAAAATAGTTTATTTGTAAATCATACAGGTGAGAAATATTGATTTAATTTGATGCTTTTTTGATATTCATTAAGACGTTTTTTTGAATTACTTTGTACTTTTAAAAATTTCTGCAAATTTTTTGTAGAAAATTCGAGTTTACTTCAATGATTATGCTTTTTTTTTGTGTGTTTGCTTTTTTTATAATATCGGATGATAAAATTATTATTTCATAGTTATATTTGCATATTAAATATAAATATCAACTTAAAATCTGATTACATTATGTTAAAAATGAAGTTTTGCATTGCAGCAGTATTTGTACTGCTAATATTAGTCGGATGTACCAAATCTGACATTGAACAAACATTGTCGGATGAAGTAAATGCACCCATGAGTATGAAAAGTATCGAAAATAACAAGTATATTGTTGTTTTCGATGAATTGGTAAATCCACAAATAGCTTTATCCGAACGTATTGAGCGTGTGAATGGCAAGGCTTCGGGTTTATTGAAGAAATATAATATTGATTCACCACTTGAAGAAACGTATCAGTCTGCATTGAATGGATTTACAGTTCGACTTAACAAAGGTCAGGCTAAGCAATTAGCAGATGATTCTGATGTAAAAATAGTTGAACTC
>CAYQWD010000430.1:0-2855 GCA_964420955.1 uncultured Paludibacter sp.
CCGGGTTTGTAAGCAGAAGCGCCTGAGTGGTGAAAAACCGGCAAGCGATTGTACAAATAGTTTAGTGCTTCAGAATAAGTAATATCAGTTTTCATTTATATGTTTCGTAACTTACAAGTTGCTCTATTGGTTTTCTTACTTTCGGACGATGTGGTTGCGCTGTATATCCAACAAGAATTACCATTGCTACACGTTTTTTATCAGGGACTGAAAGAATTTTACGAACTTTTTCTTCGTTCACCCAGCCGAGCATGCAACTTCCCAAACCTTCGTCGGCAGCGGCGAGACATATATGAGAAGCTACAATTCCCAAATCGTATTCAGGAAAATGTTTTCCTTTTATCCAACCTCCTAATTTTGAAGTGAAATTCCCCCGTTCCTCAATGATTACAAATTGTAGTGGCGCTTGTTTTGAAAAATGATTCATTCCAATTAATTTTGAAGAAGAAGCATCGGCAATTGCCATTCTTCTGACTTCATCCTGTACGATTATCAGTTTCCATGGCTGTGCGTTACAAGCCGATGGAGCAAGTCTTGCAGCCTCAATTATGCTGTTAATTTTTTCCTGTTCAACAGGTTTAACTAAATATGCTCTGTCGCTTTGTCTTACTTGGGCAAGTTCGAGAAATGTTTTCATAAGTCAGCAAATAAAATTTTATATTAAATCCAATTGCTCTGTGAGCTAAATTTTTCTACAAATAAATTATAAGATGTTTTGGGTAATAAAGTATGCAGATATTAGTAAAAAGAAAAACACAAATCACCGTCCAATAATTATATGAAAACATTTCGGTAAATTTGTAAACAAATATAGAAAAAAAAATTGTACAAAAATGCTTTACAAAGTTCACAAGTTCATCGAAAAGTTTGGACTAAGTAATTCTTACGCAAGAATTATAGTTGCCATAAGCGGAGGTCCCGATTCAGTTGCGTTACTGCATATACTTAACAGACTCGGATTTGAATGCATTGCAGCACATTGTAATTTTCATTTGAGAATGGAAGAATCTAATCGTGATGAAAAATTCGTTCGCAAACTTTGCGAAACTATGAAAATAAAATATCAATGCATTGATTTTGATACGAGCAAGTATGCTCAAGAAAATAAAATATCGATTGAAATGGCTGCAAGAGAGCTTCGATACGATTGGTTTGAAAAATTGCGTGAACAATTTAACGCTGAAGCAATTGCAACCGGACATCACGCCTGTGATAATGCTGAAACTATGTTGTTAAATCTAATTCGAGGAACCGGCATTAAGGGTTTAACCGGCATACCCGCCAGAAACGGTTATATTATTCGGCCATTACTTATGTGTAATCGTAAAGAGATTTTACAATATATTAATGCAAATAAATTATCCTATGTTGATGACTCAAGTAACTTTGAGAGTGATTTTAACAGAAATAAAATAAGAAATAAAATAATTCCGCTTATGGAGGAAATAAATCCTTCCGTTCAGAATACACTTTCAAAATCCATAGCCCGTTTCTCCAATTTTACATTATTTTATGAACAAAGTATGAACGAAAAAATTAAAGATATTGTTGATAACAGCGGATCAAATTTTATGATTGATATTGGAAAACTAAATTCCAACACCACTCCTGCCCTTATTCTTTATGAAATACTTTACCCTTTCGGATTTCATCCGGATGTAATTGAAAATATATATGAAAATATTCAAAGTGAACCAGGTAAATTATATTACTCTCATAATTACAGGCTGTTAAAAGATAGAGAATTTCTGATTATTAGTGCGAATGCTAATAATAATAATTCAATATATTTTATTTCGCAAACCGATGAATTCATATCTTTTCCATTAATTATTAAAATTGATAAGTTTGAAAAGGATAAACTGATTACATTTTCTGCAAATAAAAATAATTTATATGTAGATGCTGAAAAAGTTACTTTTCCGCTGAAAATTCGCAGGTGGCAAAATGGCGATATCTTTCACCCATTTGGTATGAAAGGTAGAAAAAAAGTGAGCGATTTTTTAATAGATAATAAATTAAGTATCGTTGATAAAGAAAAAATATGGCTTTTAGTCAGTGGTGATGAAATAATTTGGATTATAGGTATGAGAGCTGATGAACGATTTAAAATTTCGAATCAGACCAGAAAAGTTTTACATTTCTCCATTAGTACATAACATAAAAAATAGAACGCAGTCCCGACCGAAGTTTCAGTACCGGATCTGCGTTTTATTTTCTTCATTGTCATATATATATAAATTTTAGTTGTGTGCTAAGCATTTCTCATTAAATTCTGAAAACTTTCAAAAATCAAAATTTTTAAAAAAAAATAATTGCCGGTACTGCAAATTATGCAATGCTTAATTTATTTGAAACTTTAAATTAAACTATTAAATGTGCCTTATTTTGTTTAATTTTTTTACTACTTTAGCTTTCTGAAAATTAATGAAAAATGAAAAGATTTTTACTGCCCACAATCATCATAATTAATTTATGTGTATTAAAAGCACAGGATAAATATGACTATGTTGTTGCTAAAGATGGCACTGGAAATTTCACAACAATACAGGCTGCTATTGATGCTTGTAAAGCATTTCCAGATAAGGAAATTGTCATAAATGTGAAATCTGGCGTATATAACGAAAAAATATTAGTTCCATCATGCAATACACACCTCACTTTAAGAGGCGAAAGTGCAGAAAATACTATAATAACATGGAATGATTTCTTCGAAAAAATTAACCGCGGACGAAACAGCACTTTTTACACATGGACACTTAAAGTAGAGGCAAGTGATTTTAAACTCGAAAACATTACAGTACAAAACACTTCCGGAGCAGTTGGTCAGGCAGTGGCGCTGCATGTTGAAGGCG
>CAYQWD010000431.1:0-2841 GCA_964420955.1 uncultured Paludibacter sp.
TTATGTATTTCTCAATTCGTATACGACTCTTTTCAGGGATTAACCGTTGCCTTCCATAAGTGGTCAGAACATAATGAATGTACAAATTTTTGAATTCAATTTTCATTGCAACATAATTAATAAGGTTGAATAATGTGTTATTGTTTTCAATGAGGGTTGAAAATACAAAATTAAGGTTTTAAAAAATTATCAGTAAAATATTAAAAAGATTGTAAATTGTAAATCTTAAAATTGTAAATCACATAATCAGTTCTTTTACTAGCATTTCCAGTTTATCAAGCGGATACATATTCGGAGCATCGCTAAGCCCTTTATCGGGGTCGGGATGTACTTCGAGAAAATAACCGTTAGCTCCGAAAGCTTTTGCCGCCAAAGCAATAGGTCGCACGTATTCCCTGTTGCCGCCAGTAGTTGTTCCTGTGGAAGGTTTTTGCACGGCATGCGTACAATCCATAACAACCGGAAAACCAAGTTTTTTCATTTCAGGGATATTTCGAAAATCGACTACCAGATTTCCGGGCGACATAATCGTACCGCGCTCTGTTAACATTACCTGTGAGTTTTCACTCTCGAGTACTTTACCCGCAGGATACTGCATATCTGCAGCGCTCAGGAACTGTGCTTTTTTTATATTTACTATTTTGCCTGTCCGTGCTGCTTCTATAAGCAAATCGGTTTGACGACAAAGAAATGCAGGAATCTGTAAAACATCTGCCACCTGCCCAACGGATGCAGCTTGATAACTTTCGTGAATGTCAGTCGTAACAGGTATATTATATTTGCTTCGGATATCGCTTAACCAAGTCATACCTTTTTCGAGTCCGGGTCCCCGAAAAGAATGAATGGAAGTGCGGTTTGCCTTGTCATAACTGGCTTTAAAGACAATCTCAACATTCAAACGTTTTCTGATTTCGAGAAGTGCCGCAGCTACTTCGTCCATCAATTCATAACTTTCCATAACGCAGGGACCTGCAATTATAAAGGGCGCACTGCTTATCTTTTGATATAATTCCATTAAGCTTTTACTATTTTTCTATTTACTATTTAATCATTTACGATTTAATCCTGTAGTGTTAGCCTTCATTACCCACTTACCTGCCTATGCTTCGGGATACCAACAAAATATTAAAACAAAATACTACCAACAATAAATTATAAACTACTTACTTTAAACTACCCACTACTCACTACCCGCTTCAAACTTCTTTCTTGCCCAGATCAAATCTTCTTCGGTATCTATACCTTTTTCGAATGTATCAACCTTTATCATTTTTATGCTGTACCCGTTTTCCAGGAAGCGCAGTTGTTCTAGACGCTCAGAATTTTCGAGAAATGATGTTCTCAGATTTGTGAAATTCTCAAGAAATTCCCTTTTATATCCATAAATGCCGATATGCTTTTTGTAAGCTGAAAGATTGATTATTTTATTATCGCGGTTATAAGGAATTGCGAATCGTGAAAAATAAATGGCATTTGCATTCAGGTCGGTTACCACCTTTACTATGTTCGGATTGCTGATTTCTTCTACACTTTTAATTTCACTGTAGGCGCTTGCAATCAACACATTTTCATCTTCAATCAAAGCATTTGCCAGGGCATCGATGGTTGCTGGGTCAATAAAAGGTTCATCGCCCTGTACATTAACGATTATATCGGCGCCGGTATGCAGGTAAGCTTCAGTCATTCGCGAAGTTCCGCTGATATGTTCAGTAGAAGTCAGAATCACATTCGGCGTGAATTTGCGACAAACTTCGTAAACCAGCAAGTCGTCCACTGCAATAAAAATATCACTGCATACTTTTGAATCTTTGCATGCCTCCCAGGTACGTTGAATCAGCGGTTTTCCGTTTAAATCGAGTAGCACCTTGTTAGGCAATCTTGTGGAGCCGAGCCTGGCAGGGATAATGATAACAGCTTTCATTGAATACTTGGTTTTATTATTGAACATTGGTTTTTACAGCAGTCTGGCTTGTCCTGCGTGCATACATCACCATATCGGTAAATTCGCGCACAGCTCCATCTCCGCCATTACGTGAAAGTATAAAATTGCTGATTTCTCTGATTTCGGGAACGGCATCGGCAGGGCAGGCTTTCAATGCAACCAGTTGCATGGCTTCATAATCGTTCAAATCGTCACCGATATATGCCACTTTAGAAGTAGGAATATTCCTCTCATTAAAAAAATCTAGTAGAAAAGCTGTCTTATCCAAAATGCCCTGAAAAAGATACTTAACTTTAAGTTCCTTCGCCCGTTTCTCTACTATTGAACTGCTCCTTCCGGTTAAAATCATAAAGTCAATTCCAGTTTGTTGTGTCTGTATGATACCCAAACCATCTTTAACGCTGAATTTTTTGAATTCACGTCCTTCATTATCGTAGTAAATGCCTCCATCTGTTAATGTTCCATCCACATCGAGGATGATTAGCCTTACATCGCTCAGTTCAGGGAAATTTTCTTTTTGCATAGTTATTATAGTCTTAATAATAAGGGATTTGTTTATTTATAAAAAAATTTCATTCATTTAAAATTTTTCACACCAAAAATACGATAAAAAATCTGACTGACTCAATTGCAAGACGTAAAACAATTACCTTTTTTAGTATCACATTTTACAAATTTTCAATATGCGTTAATACAGGCGCTTAAAATCAAACCAATTGTTTGAAATTTTTCATTTAAAAACACTACTAACCGACTAAACATCTGAGATTCTTCGCTATGCTTTGTATTGATTATAGTTTGGAGGAGGTAGGTTGGCGGCGAAGCTGCCAACCTACCTCCTCCAAAAAACCTAACTTATTGATTGTCTGTCATTCCGAACATAGTGAGGAATCTAACAA
>CAYQWD010000432.1:0-2839 GCA_964420955.1 uncultured Paludibacter sp.
ATTTTTTTAATTTTTTATAATCGTAAATGGGCTTTTTAAGGCTCGACTAATTAGGGGGCTAAGACAACCCTTGCTCCCGTGCGATTCTATCGCGAGGGAAGAAGAAAGAAAGAAGTATATTAATTGAAAAGATTGGTTTGCCACACGATGCAATCGTGCGGCAGCGTGGGAAAGAATACATTTTGAGCAGATTTTAGGTTTAGCCGCCAAGCTCCTTTTTATTAAAATACAAATTTACGCACCCAGCTTTTGCAAAATGAGACTATTTTCAACAGATCAGCATCGTTGATTATGTAACATTTTCCGGCTGTTGCAGCTGATTTTCTACAGTTTCGGCTGGCTGACAAGAATAAAATGACTTATTGCCCTGACAAACTGTAAATTAAATCGACTGGAATAAATGACAACAGAAAAACGACTGAACGGCCTACTGCCAATACTAAGGCTTCCTGCGGTTGGGGCTACCCAGCATGGAAGCTTAGGTTGAACGAAATTCCCTTTGCAGGATCTTCATTCAGCGAGCGTGGAGATGAAAAGTTTTTTATGGAGAAAGCGACTGTTTTTGAGAATCCAATTCTTGCATCCGTGTGATAAAATCACGAAATCTAAGGATAGAAAAGAACATGACTTTAGTTTGGCAAGTGATGATATAGAAAAATAATTACGGTAAATTAATGATAAGAAGTTTGTTGTAATTTACAATTATGTTTCAACTTGTGAGACGGTGAAAAAAGAATGTGTTCAAAAAAACTATTTCTTCTGATAAACCCTTACATAATCCACCTCATATCTGGTTGGAAATTTGGTATTTGAAGGATCCCCGCCGTTTTGCCCCCCAATAGCAAGATTAAGCAGAATATAGTGCGGCTGTCTGAATGGATTAAAACCATCGGGATTGTAAGTTTGTTCGAGTTTGGTTTCGTTCAGGAGTTCATCGTCAAGATAAAGGCGGATAAATTTTTCATCCCACACCATACGCCAGACATGAAACTGCGATGGCCAGTCGGGATTTTTATCAAGAAAGTACGTCAGCGGCTTTTTTACAGTATTCCAATGGGCACTCCATCGGCGATTGGTTCCCCATGCAGTATTTGCAAGTATATAATGAATTCCATCGGTGGGAAACGATTCCATAATATCGATTTCGCCACACGAAGGCCATTCTTCACTTACACCCAATGTCCAGATAGCAGGCCATAAACCCATTGAAGTGTCAATACGGGCTTTGACTTCGAGAATTCCGTACTGAAAACTGAATTTATCCCGTGTATTTATGCTTGCCGAAGTATATTCTGCATATAGGCGATTTCGGCGCCAGTTTCGGGATTGTGCATCGTACTCAGGATTGTTCACTTTTTCCTTTCTTCCTTCAATAACTAGCATTCCGTTATGTAGAAAAGCATTATCGGAGGTGTACCACTGGTGTTCTTCATTGCGAATAAAACCCGTTTCAAAAGCCCATTTTGTAGAATCTGGCGAACCCGATTTATCAAATTCATCTTTCCAAACAAGCTTGTATCCAGAATAAATATTATTTTTTACATTCCTTCTGGTTTTAATCTGAGCATTTGAACTGTATCCGATAAGCAGCAGTAGTATGAATGATAAAAACAAATTCCTCATAAATCTTTATTAGTTTTTGCTTTCAAATATAGAGTAATTATTCTGTATAAGCAAAATTATTCAAATTTAGCAATGCTTTCTGCGCTCATTTAAAACAAAAAACGAAACCATTTGTTCTTGATTCCGTTTTTTGAAAAATTGTAAATTCTATGTATATTTATTCAGCCTTCTCAGCAGTTTCTTCAGCTTTTGGAGCCGTTGCAGCTGCAATGGTTGCAGTTTCAGCGGTTGCTTTTTTTGAGGAACGGCGTGTACGTGCAGCTTTTTTAGCAACTTTTTCTTTCAGCATGTTTTCGTTGTAGTCCACCAGTTCGATAATGCACATTTCGGCATTATCACCCAAACGGAAACCTGTACGAAGAATACGTGTATATCCGCCCGGACGGTTGGCAATTTTCTGCGAAATATTCTGAAAAAGTTCAGTTATTGCTTCCTTATTCTGCAAATAGCTGAAAACTACGCGACGCGAATTTGTTGAATCGTCTTTTGATTTGGTCAACAGTGGCTCAACATACACTTTCAACGCTTTGGCTTTGGCTAATGTTGTAGAAATTCTTTTATACTTGATAAGAGAGATTGCCATATTGGCCAACATTGCTTTTCTGTGAGCCGATTTTCGGCCTAAGTGGTTAAATTTCTTATTATGTCTCATCTTGTGTTACTCTTTATCTAATTTATATTTTGCAACATCCATACCGAAAGATAAATTGAGGCTTTCAAGTTTTTCTTCCAGTTCGGTGAGCGACTTCTTGCCGAAATTACGGAATTTTAGCAAATCGTGTTTATGATAACCGGCAAGTTGTCCTAAAGTTTCTACATCGGCAGCTTTGAGGCAGTTCAGTGCTCTTACCGAAAGTTCGAGGTCGGTAAGTTTAGTTTTTAGCAACTGACGCATGTGTAGAATTTCTTCATCAAACTCATCTGTACTTTCACCCTCGGTCACTTCGATTGTGATTTTCTCATCAGAGAAAAGCATGAAGTGGTGAATAAGAATTCTTGCAGCTTCTTTAAGCGCATCTTTTGGATGAATTGAGCCATCGGTTTGTACCTCAATTACCAGCTTCTCATAGTCTGTAACCTGTTCAACACGATAATTCTCGATAGTGTATTTAACATTTTTTACAGGCGTAAAGATAGCATCAACCGGTATCACGCCAATTTCATGACTTAAAAATTTATTTTCCGAAGACAGTAGAAATCAAAATAAATTCCGAAA
>CAYQWD010000433.1:0-2111 GCA_964420955.1 uncultured Paludibacter sp.
CCCAAATAATTTTTCATCGGTGGTGGGTCAGGATGCCCTGGTTAAAACTCTGAAAAACGCAATTGCAATAAATCATTTGGCGCACGCCTATCTGTTTTGTGGTCCACGTGGAGTTGGAAAAACCACCTGTGCACGCATTTTTGCAAAAACTATCAACTGTTTCAATCCAACCTCCGACCACGAAGCTTGCGATAGGTGTGAATCGTGTGTTTCGTTCATCGAGCAACGATCATATAATATACAGGAGCTCGATGCTGCTTCCAATAACGGTACCGATGATATAAAATATCTGATTGAACAAGTTCGGATTCCTCCTCAAATCGGGAAATACCGCGTTTATATTATCGATGAGGTTCACATGTTATCATCGGCTGCCTTTAATGCTTTTCTGAAAACGCTTGAAGAACCGCCAACCCATGCAATATTTATACTTGCCACTACCGAAAAACATAAAATAATACCCACTATACTTTCGCGCTGTCAGATTTATGATTTTAATCGGATTACTGTGGCCGATACTGTAAAACATTTGCAGTATGTAGCAAATAAAGAGGCTGTTACAGTAGAAGAGAATGCTTTAAACGTGATTGCACAGAAAAGTGATGGTGGTATGCGCGATGCTTTGTCCATTTTTGATCAATTAGTAAGTTTTTGCGGAAATAGCATCACATATCAGGGAGTAATCGAAAATTTGAATGTGCTCGATTATGAGTATTATTTCCGTATCGTCGATTGTTCTTTGAAAGGTGATTATGCAGGTTCATTGTTAATTTTTAATGAAATTCTGAATCGTGGTTTTGAAGCACATCATTTTATTACGGGGTTAAGTTCCCATTTGCGCGATGTGCTCGTTTGTAAAGACCAAAATACGGTCAAATTGCTCGAAGTAGGCGCTGATATCGGAAAACAGTATATTCAGCAAGCAGCTAATTGTCCTGTCGATTTTATTTTCGAAGCATTAAAAATTGCCAACGATTGCGACTTGAACTATCGGTTAAGCAAAAACAAGCGGTTGCTTATTGAACTTTCACTTATTCGGCTGTGTCAGCTAACGAATGAAAAAAAAAAACTAACTTCGGTTGAAAGTTCATCAATTAAAAAGTTAGAAATTTCGCAGCAGAATATCACACCTTCAACATCGAAGGTAACCAATAGTTCAACTTCCTCTGATAAAGTAGCAATAGCAAATATTTCAGAGCAAAAAGTTAATATTGCAACGCCGCCTGACGATAGAAATAGAAACACTTCTGTAGTGAATGGACATAAAGTAACTGTCCGTCCACAAGGGATATCAATAAAAAAGTCTGCTTCAAATGAAAATTCACAAGCAACGCTAAAAAGTCCTGAAGCAAATTATGAAGATTTAAAAAATGATTTTACTTACGATGATTTCATAATAAGCTGGAAAAGTTTTGCAAAACAAATAACTTTAGAATTTAGAATTAAAAATTTTATTGAAAGTAACGAACCCACGCTTAACAGTGATAAAACTTTTAATGTAAATGTCAGTAATGTAATGCTCCTCAACGATTTAAAATCTGTTGAGAAAGAAATTGTAAATTTTCTCAGAAAAGATTTGAAGAATTCGGGTATCGGCATGAAAATTAATTTGGTAGAAGCGGCTGAAAAAGTTCGCAATTTATCGCCCGAAGAAATTTACCGGCTTATGGCGAAAGAAAACAGTGCGATAGAAATTCTGAAAAAAAATCTGAATCTTGAAATCGACTAAAAAGGAACTACCTTTTCAAAAAAAAATCTATAACATTACTATACTTATTCGCCGAAATGATTTCAGACAAATTGTGAATATAATTTTCAGTAATTCTTAAATTGTTTTTTGTTTGTATCCTGTCAGAAAAAGCGTTTGAATTTCAGGTTTTCCGTTATTTTCAATTTTTAGTATACAGTCCTGTATCCGTTTCCTGAATTTCCAGCAGGTCATCTGATTTAATCCAAGTATATCCGAATAATTGTATGATGAAAAAGCATTTCCAAGTACACATACATTGTAAGCAATATAAAAAGCTTTATTTATTGGGAATTTAATATTGTGAAAAATAGTGTGAGCCGTAGCCGATTCCTCTTTTTTACAGCGTGTACACCTGCGCGAT
>CAYQWD010000433.1:2207-2834 GCA_964420955.1 uncultured Paludibacter sp.
GTCATTGATTAATTCGTTTGCTGTTTCAGCTGAAATTTCTTCTTTAAATATCATTTATATTTATTTCCTGAAAGTAATTTTATAGAAATTTTCAGCAAAGATACAATATAATATGGTGATAATAAAATGATATGCCGATTTTTTTTCTATATCAATGCTATAAAAACAGTGATACTAATGTGATTTATTGGTGATATTATTGTGATATAAAAAATAATGTTGTAATTTTGTACAGTTTTCTGAAATGAACAAAAATTTAATCAATTCAAATAAATTAATGGCTTTAAAATATTCATTTTCATTAGATGAAAAAAAAAATAATGTAATAAATGACCATTATTCTGTGTTAAGCGAAAAAACCTGCTGCCTATCATGTGGAGGCGCATTTAATTATGCGCGTGCTATAGTTGGAGAAGTTTGTGTCGATTTGGGAAGCGGCAGAGGTAACGATGTAATACGATTGGCAGATGCAGTTGGTGAAAGCGGTTTTGTTTATGGAATTGATATATCCGAAGGCATGATTGCAAAAGCAAAGGCTAATATTGAAAAATTTGAAATCAAAAATGCGGAAATTTTGTATGCCGAATTGGAAAATCTTCCATTTGATAATAACACCATTGATTTAAT
>CAYQWD010000434.1:0-2585 GCA_964420955.1 uncultured Paludibacter sp.
GTGGGTGACAAGCACGATCGTGGTGCCGAATTCGTTGATTTTTTTGAGAATTTCTATATCGAGATTCTGAGAGTGAATGTACGAATTATCAGCAAGCAAAATTCCGAGTAGAATTAATGAAAGTATTTTTTTTTGCATCTTTTGTTTTTTTTGACAACAAACTATTCAATAAAACTGTTCATGGTAATTTCGTTTTCAGTTATATTTTGTAGTTGAAGCGGATAATATTTTTTGCATTAGTTAAATTTCCAAAGTGCCAAGTGCATTTCCTTTTCATTATTTAATCCATATTGATTTTAACAAGTACGGGAAAATGATCGGAAGGGTAAACACCCATAGTAGTTTTATCATTTATAGTTCGATAAGAATGTACCTTCATTTTATTCACAAAAATATAATCGATTCGCACCGATTCGCTAAAATTTTCCTGTAACATATTCCAGCCGTTAAAAGTGCCTGCAGTTCCTGTTGGTTTGGTTTTGCTTGCAGTTCGGCTGTCAGTGAGATTCTTTGTAATAATAGTATAAAAATTTTTATCCAATGGAATTGCATTAAAATCGCCCGTTAAAATTACCGGATAAACACCTGCAATTTCGGGTATTTTTTCAGCCAATAGTGCTGCACTTTTTTCGCGCGCCAATTTGCCAATATGATCAAAGTGTGTGTTAAATACAAAGAAACTTGTTTTTTCTGATTCATCGTACATTTTTAACCATAAACAAATCCGATTAAAAGCAGCATCCCATCCCAAGGTAGCTTTATCAGGGGACTCTGAAAGGAAGAAGAAGCCTTTTTCTGTAACTGAAAACCGGTTTTTATTAAACAATATGGCTAATCGCTCACCGGTTGTACCTTTGTTGTTATCTCTTCCGTACGAAACATAATCATACTCGGAAAGTCTTCGTGTCAGGTCTTTTTGCTGCCGCATATTCCGGATTTCCTGCACGCCTAAAATGTCGGGCTGATAGCGTTTTATCAGTGATGCAACTTCATCTCTGCGGTTATTCCAGTAAATTAGCCCTGTGTCTGTCAAAGTGTGAATTCGTATATTCCAGCTCATGATTTTCAGCGTGTATGATGTTGCTGCTTCAATTGCTGAATTTTTTATCTGAGCATTTATATCTGTGGAAATTAACGCTACTAAGATGGTGAATAGCCGGAATGTTTTCATCGTTTTTAGTAAACAGTGTTATTTTATATTAGCATGAAGTTCGCAATGACAAAATATTCACACAAACCAACCCCGCCCCCACTGTTGGGGGCTATGGTTTCTTATAATTAAAAGTTCTAAAATTTGGAATTTCCCCTGAGTAAAGGGAGTTTTTAAAGTTAGACAAATAAATAAAGAACGGGGGTTGGAACTGCGTTGACTCGTAGGAGATCAACACCACAAATATAAGTTCGAAGCTAATAATTTCCAAATTTTTATTGTTAAAAAAAATGTTTGTGCAAAACTGAAATTAAAAAATTATATTTTTGCGAAAAATAAATAAATATACAAAAAGCGAACAAAAAACTGCAGCAGAATGACTATATTTGTAAAAAACTATGGTATGAATCTCAATGTAAAAAATGAAACATCGCGTCTGCTTGCGGTTGTGCTTGGGCAGCCGGGCTCACCCGGAAAAGTTCCGCTGACTGAAAATACCTACGATCCGAAATCGTATGAATCGGTTCTGGCAGGTGTTTATCCTTCCGAAGAAAATATTTACCGTGAAATGACTGCTTTTGAGAAGGTGCTTCACAAGTATAATGTGCAGGTTTTCCGTCCATGGACGCTTGTAAACTGCAATCAAGTGTTTGCGCGCGATGTTGCATTTGTTATCGACGATAAAATTATTAACTGCAACATAATTCCCGACCGCGAAGACGAAAAAGAAGCTTATGAGGTGGTATACGACCAAATTGCATACAACAAAATTTTTAACCTTCCTGAAAAGGCTCATGTGGAAGGCGGAGATGTAGTACTTTATAACAATATGATTTTTGTAGGTTTATACACCCGCGATGATTATTCCGCTCTCAGGTCGGCACGAACAAATCAATATGCTTTTGATTTTCTTAAAGAGCTTTTTCCACAAAAAAATTTTATTCCGATTGAGCTGATAAAGAATGACACAAATCCGCGTAAATGTATTTTGCATCTCGATTGTGCTTTTATGCCTGTTGGGAAAAATAAAGCAATAGTTTACAAACAAGGTTTCAGGTTTGAAAAAGATTATGCTTTGATACTGGATATTTTCGGGAAAGAAAATATTTTTGAAATCACAGAAGAAGAAATGTATGTTATGAATACGAATATATTTTCAATAGCGCCCGATGTGGTTGTTTCGGAACTAAACTTTCATCGGTTGAATAATAAGCTCGAAAACGAATGGGGCATTAAAGTTGAAAAAGTACCCTATTTCGAAATTTCAAAAATGGGTGGCTTGTTACATTGCTCGACTTTGCCATTAATACGTGAAAATTAAAAAATATACTCATCTTTATTTTCAACAATTATCCATCTACAATATATCCTGTTTATGAATACTAATAAATTGATCAATAACAACTTGAGCGCCATTAAAAAAATCGCCGTATTG
>CAYQWD010000434.1:2595-2833 GCA_964420955.1 uncultured Paludibacter sp.
AACAATACGATATTAGAAATTGGGATTTACAGTCAGATAACCGACACACTCCTTATGATTGAACCTGCTGCCTTTGGTTACAATGCTGAAACTGCTAAAAACAATTTTTTTCAGGTTGAACCGGATGGCTCTGTTGATAAAATTCAGGCAGAAGCGCTTCTTGAATTCAGAAACATGGTTGATATACTTAGGGCTAACGGAATTGAAGTAATTGTTGTACCCGATACGCCTGAACCCA
>CAYQWD010000435.1:0-2832 GCA_964420955.1 uncultured Paludibacter sp.
ACAATGGAGTTGTTCCTGCATTGATAGAAGAAGCTCCACGTACTTTAATGGAAGGAGCTAATCCCGGAGCGCCCTGCGATTGTGTAATCTGAACCCCCGAAACCTGACCGGATAATGACTGCAATGCATTACCGTAAGGTCTGTCTTTCAGCTTGTCGGCGCCAAAAGATGCTACAGATCCGGTTAAATCTTTCTTGCGAATCTGACCATAACCCACAACTACTACTTCCTCCAGACTTTTTGCGTCTTCCTTCATCGCAACATTAATAACACTGCGGTTTCCCACGCGTTGTACGTTTTCTTCGAAACCTACATAATTAAAAACCAACTGTGCATCGGCTGAAGCGTTAATTGAATATTTGCCATCGATATTTGTAATTGTCCCCTGGCTTGTGCCTTTAATAACCACATTTACTCCTACAAGAGCCTGTCCACTCTCATCGGTAACAGTTCCTGATACTTTTGTCTGAGCCGAAATAAGCTGATTACTGAAAAGCAGCATTAATCCCATAAATAATCTCAGGCTTAGTTTCCTGCTACGTTGAGAAAACTTAACTGCACAACTAAGTGCGCATCGATAATTCATCGTTTTTTCTTTCATAATGACATTTTTTTGATATTAGAAATTTGTTTTTAAGTGATAATTTGAAAAAATTTTTGTTTTGAGTTTTTGTGTTGTTTTTTTTGTTCTGTGCTCTTTTTTTGTGATTTTAATTTGGTTTTACATTATTTTAATTGAATCTTATCTTCATTTTTTTATCTCAATAATCCTTAATGCAATAAATGGTTTGTAAGGCAATCTGACTTTTTTCTGATTTTTATCGTATAATCTGTAATCGTTTTCTTCGCCTGTTTCAAAAGTTTCAGGTACGGTTGTTATTGTCATTTCCCACGTATCAATAATTTCAACTTTAAATTTGGTGCCGGCTTTTAGTTTGCTGAATTCTCTGTTTTTGGCAGGCAGATTAAACAACCAGCTATCGTGCATTTCATTTCCGAAATAAATTAAATAATAACCTTGCCCTGCCGATGCGGTATAGTTATCGCGACTTATATCTGCCATACTTAATGAAGCAGGGCAATCTTCCATAATTTGTCGCAGAAAAGCAATCCGTTTCCAGCTTGAACCTTTAAATTTGCCTCCTTTTGCCCAAAAAATTGTATCGTTAGCATCTTTAAACATATAACTTTCGCCATGTGTAACGTAACCGCCTCCTAAAATTCCATTCCAAACCAGCATTGTCATTTCTTCGGGACTGTAACGACCCCAGCGGGATTTCAGATTGCCTTCGTATCCAACTTCATCGCAAATAACAGGTTTTTGATAAATATTCCTTAGAATGGCTGTTACACTTGGTCTTTGTACAGGGGTTTCATCCTGAATACTTACATGTGTAAATTCAGGTTTCCAATATTCGAAATATGTTGCTGTTGCGCCATGGATGGAACATAAGTGTCGGTAAGGATCATTTTTTACAACTGCTGACGTAAGTGTTTCCCACTCGGAATGTGTTTTGGTTTTTACCAAATCCCATTCATTTGCCATTGACCACCAAACATTCCGAAACGATGCCAAACGTGCCGTTATGTATTCGATATATTTCAGATTAACCTCCATTGGCATATCATCGAATCCCCAGCGACCTTTATCGTAAGGGTGGAAAAGAATTAAATCGGCTTCGATACCCAATTTATTCAAATCATCAATTCGGTTTTCGAGATGTTGAAAGAAAGCAGTATTGAATTTATCAAAATTCCATATTTTTACTTCGTTACCTTTCTCATCTTTTTTTATTTCTTTTATTTCGAAGGGATAAATTTCGGGTTCTTCTTTTACAAGATTATAATCCTTTGGAAAAACACACATTCTGATTTTATTAAACCCCGACTTTTTAAGGGTTTGGAGAGTCATTTCCTGTACATCGTTTGGCATGTGTGTCCATGCATAAGCCGTTGTTCCGAAAGGAAAAAATTGCTTTCCATCAGCATATTTAAAGTTATAAGTATTGCTCACTTGAACCATCCCATGATTTTCGGGCGATGCTTTCACACATTCGAAATACCCTTTTTTATTGTTTAATTCAGGGATATTACTTTTGGTGATATAATTCCATTTTCCGGTTTGTTGAGGCATAAACCGAACTTTGAAAGTGTTATAGCCATCGAAAAAACCATCAACAGTAGAAGTGCTATTACCACTAATAAAAGTAGCTGTAAGTGTTACTTTTGCCGGATCGGTTGTTTTCGATGTTTTAAGGCTTATTTCAAATCTGCTCCATTGCTCAACTTGCTGATTTGCAAATGTTTGCAATGAAATTGTTATTGCAAACAAAAATGAAACTATTTTAAATTTAATTCTCATGGGTATATGAAGGGCTTAGAAAGAGTCAAAATCCTTTTAAAAAAGGACTAAAACTATCTCTTGAATTAGTTTAAAGTAAACTGGATTAAATTACTTCGATTTAGTATTTTGTTTTTCTATTGCCACTGCAAATAAAATCACCAATACTTTGAAAACTTGTTTCCAAAACGGCGAAATATTTTGGTAACAAGCCTGTTGTTGAATGCCAAAATTACTGATGTAATTATGATGGTTTTCTTTTAATTTTCGGGTAAATTGTTGAGAAACCAAAAACCAAAGACGGAATGAAATAAGAATGTGTGTTTTTCATGATATTTTCGATTTTGATAAAACTTTTCCAAAGTTCTAAACTTTGGAAATGTTGGTCTCTAATTATTTATGAAGATAAATGTCCCAGCCCATATAATTGCCTATCGCTTCTTCGAGGATTTCAGCTACATTTCCGCGAACCATTGCCACATGATGTTCGA
>CAYQWD010000436.1:0-2498 GCA_964420955.1 uncultured Paludibacter sp.
CAATAAAACCAGAGGAAAACTACCAATGATAACATCATGTTCGCCGGGTTGGATTAAGTTTATTGAACATTTTTATCCAAAATCGCTCGAACATCTATCTACATGTAAATCGCCACAACAGATGTTCGGGTCTTTAGCAAAGACATATTATGCAGAGAAAACAGGAATCGATCCGCGAAATATTGTTGTGGTTTCGGTAATGCCATGCACTGCAAAAAAGTATGAAGCAAAACGTCCGGAAATGACAGGTGCATTTGATTACTGGAAACAGAAATTAAATTTGAAAGAGCATGAACGATTTTTTGATGTGGATTATGTGCTTACAACCAGGGAACTCTCTCGAATGTTTAAACAAACAGGTATCGATTTTGCTAAACTTCCTGAAGAAGATTTCGATCATCCTTTAGGCGAATCAACCGGTGCAGCAGTTATTTTTGGTGCTACCGGTGGAGTTATGGAAGCTGCTCTGCGTACTGCCTACGAAGTATTTACCGAAAAAACATTACCCGGAATTGATTTAAAAGCTGTGCGTGGAATGCAAGGGATTCGCGAAGCCGAAATCGATTTAGATGGTACGAAAATAAAGGTGGCAGTTGCTCATACGCTTAAAAATGCAAGATTTTTGCTTGATGAAATTGAATCGGGCAAATCGCCTTATACTTTTATTGAAGTTATGACCTGTCCGGGTGGTTGCCTGGGCGGAGGCGGACAGCCCATTCCGACCAATTCAGAAATTAGAGAAAAGCGTGCCAGTTCAATTTATTTAGAAGATAGAAATAAGGTAATTCGCAAATCACATGAAAACCTTGAAATACTCAAACTTTATGATGATTTTTTAAAAGTTCCGCTTGGAGAAAAATCACATCAATTATTACATACACATTACGTAGAAAGAACTTATTGACGCGTTATACAAGGGAGTTTTAAAGAACTCCCTTATTTGTCAAAAATTTGATTTAATTGCTTGTTTTTGCATTTCAAGCAAAATCTTTTTTCAACCCAGATTAATGGTATAAATATTCAAACACAAAAAAAAATCATATATTTATAAACCCCATAAATCAAATCGTAACAATTCATTCATTATTTTTTTGAATTAAATTAGTTACGCCAAAGTAAAATTATTAAATATGTATGCTCATTATTACAGGTAATTATTATTTATTTTTCAAAATATAATTTTCAAAAATGTAAAACAAGATGAACACAGTTAAAGAATTTATTAAAAATCTTGCTGACCTTCATGGTCGAGAGAGAAATAATTTGCTTCCAATACTTCAGGGTGTCGTCGAGCGTGAGAATTATTTATCAGAATCATCTATGATTGCAATTGCAAAGGAACTTGATTTATCGGCGGCAGAAGTATATGGAACAGCAACATTTTATTCATTTCTTGAATATAAGAAAATGGGTAAATATGTGATAAGAGTATGCAAAACTATAAGTTGTTCGATGAAAGGTTCGAACCAGATTTTATTAACCATAGAAGATATGCTTAAAATAAAGCTTGGCGAAACTACGCCTGATGGTGTTTTCTCGTTTATGCAAACAAACTGTCTCGGTTTTTGTCATCAAGCACCTGCAATGCTTATCAATAATGATGTTTACACGGAACTTACACCTGAAAAAGTTCGCGAAATTTTGAGTACTTACCTAAATAGTAACAAGGAAGGAGTGCAGTATGAGCAGTAATAATCAGCTTAAAAAACTCGATTTCATTTTCAATAATGAAAATGATTGGGAAGATGTTTTAATAAAAAATCTCCGTCGCTCAAAGCAGGAATTAATAAATGAACTTATAAGTTCTGAGTTGAAAGGACGCGGTGGAGCAGGTTTTCCTACCGGACTTAAATGGAAATTGTCGGCAGATACTGAAAGCGAAGTAAAATATATTATCTGTAATGCCGATGAGGGTGAGCCCGGTACGTTTAAAGACCGTGAAATTCTCTCGAAAGTGCCCTATAAAGTGCTTACAGCTATGGCTGTATGCGCTTATGTAATCGGTGCAAAAGAAGGATATATTTACTTGCGTGGCGAATATTTTTTTCTCAAACCTGAATTGCAAAAAGCAATTGACGAATTCATGTATTATTGTAAGGAAATTAAGTTTGATTTTACGATCAGCATTTTTATGGGAAGCGGAGCTTATATTTGCGGCGAAGAAACTGCTTTGTTCGAATCGATGGAAGGAAAACGAGGCGAACCCCGCAATAAACCGCCATACCCAACGAATTACGGATATATGGGGAAGCCTACAGTTATCAATAATGTAGAAACACTGGCTCACACTTATACAATTTTTAAATATGGTTCAAAACGTTTTTACGATTTGGGCGTGCAGTATTCACGTGGTTCGAAATTATATTCTGTTTCGGGCGATACCCCAAAACCTGGTATTTACGAGTTAGAGTTGGGAATGAGTCTTACCGATTTTGTAGATGAGTTTGGTGATGGCGACACGAAAGCTGTACAGGTAGGTGGTGCATCTGGTTTTTTGG
>CAYQWD010000436.1:2568-2827 GCA_964420955.1 uncultured Paludibacter sp.
GATGCTGTTTAACAGATCACGATCAATGTACAATGTGCTCGATAATTATCTGGTATTTTTCCACGAAGAATCGTGCGGACAATGTACACCATGTAGAGTTGGTTGCCAGCAATTACTGAAGGGAATAAAATCGGTGAAAAACGGTGAAAAAAATGCGCAATATCTTGATAAATTGCTGAAACTTGCTGAAACTATGCAAATTACTGCAAAATGCGGTTTGGGGCAGTCGGTGGCAAACTCTTTTTCGTCAATTGTTGAA
>CAYQWD010000437.1:0-2804 GCA_964420955.1 uncultured Paludibacter sp.
TTTATTTTATTGATATTCTTTTGTTTATGCAGTTTTTAAGGCTCGACTAAATAATCAGAGAAAAATTTACAAAACCTGAAAACGCTCTGCGGAATATGTGTCGATGCCGAAAATTAAAAACCGCACAGAATAATTCCATGCGGTTTATTGCTGAATACTGACTAACCCGATGTTTATAAAATCAAGAAATGATTATTCCCATGGACCCTCAGTGTTTGGATCAAAATCTTGTTGCGATTCCTCGCCGGGACCTATTGGAGGATTTGTAGCAAGAACGAGTGATATTTCATTATCCAATACAATTTTCACTACTTCAGGGGTAAAATAAGTTTTTTTCATTTTCCTTTTTATTATACATATTTCAGAACTAATGCTTAAAAATTTTTTATACATAAAATAGTATCAGGGAACAACAACTTTAAATGTTTTCTCTCCCACATTTACCAAATACACACCAGCAGCAGGTACATCAATTTTCATCGAAGTATTCTTCATGGATCTGACTTTCATGAGCTGACCGGTAGAATTATAAACATTTATATTAGCATATTTGTTTGTGTGAATTTCAATCTGTTGATTATTATTTGCAAATACGAAGCAGCTATTCAAATTTTCTTTGTTAAAACCGGTAACGCTACCCTGTGAGCGCAGCACGAGTCCCAAGGTTTTGGTGGTGCCGGGTGCGGCGCTGAAAGTATATGTGCCGCCATCGCTAATTGATGTATTTACATTATTATCGAAAATCATTACAGTAATTCCCGAAGGAATATTCACTAATTCAGACGCTGAAATTGTGAATTGTGAATTTGTTGTAGCGTTGGCAGCAAAGATAACCGGAATAATAACATCCACAGGTATCGAGTTTCGTCCATCGATAACGAGCTTTTCACTCCCAACCTGAGTGTAAATGTCAGGATTAGGGGAATTGTTACCATTTAACCATTTTGGAGAGTCGTAGGAGTTGTAACCATTCTGTGCATTGACATCGGAATAAATTACCATCTCATCGGAATTGGTGCCGTTGGTAACCAGCAGACGGATTAACTGACGATAGGAACTCGAAGATTTAGGCGCTCGAAGCAGAATATTTCCGGCAGTTTCGTTGTGTTTACGCATTGCATTGGTAAAGTTCAGATTTACATCATTTGCAAGAGCACGTACCCAAAATGCTTGCATTGGTGGAATGTATGCTCCATTAGAAGCCTGAGGAACATTTATATCAGCCGTTGCATTATAAGTCTGAAACTGGTAAGCACTTCCGGTATGTGTACGATACCATATATTATTTTCTACTTTTTCGCTGCCGTTTGGCCTGTTTACAGAGAGCAAAGTTGCAGCATCGATATACGAAGGATATGGATTGCCCACAAGGTTGAAACCTTTGTGAGTAGTATTTGTTTCAGTACGGCTTAAAATAGTGGTTTGATTTCCGTTATTTATATTTCCCTGAAAGGTTACAATACCGCTTGTTGAAGGAATTAAAATGTATCCCTTTCCGCTTGTCATGGGAGTGCCGGAATTAATCAGTTTCCAGTATGCAGTTGCAGGAGGAGTAAAACCAGTGTTGCTGCCATTTTCAAGATATTCATAATACGAGTTTCCTGCAGTAGTATTTGTGCTTACAGGCGCACTCATATACCAGTTTCGGACAGATGATAGGTGTTGCTGAACTTCGGCAGGTCCATCATAACTTCCGGTTAAAGTAGCTGTGCCTTCTATTGAAGTTGAAAGCAGTTTGATTTTGCCGGTCGTATTGTAGTTTACGGTTCCGTTGATGGTTGCTTTTTTACCGGCGCTAATTGTTAAAGTTTTACCTGCGGCAATAGTTAATGTGCCACCTGATTCGACTACCAAGTTGTTAATCGTTGCATTATCAGAAATTAGCAGTGCAGCTCCGCTTCTAACAGTAAGGGTGGAACTTGCAAGATTTGCTGAAAGTTCAAGTTTTCCGAATTCAATGTTTGTATTACCTGTGAATGAAGTATTGGCAATAATTTTTACAGTGGTTGCATTTTTTATAGTTAATCCTCCAGTCCCTGACATGGAAGTTAACGTAAGTGATTTATCATTACTACCCCAAACATCAGTATCAAAACCTCCATTCGTAATATGGGAGTTAAATATTAAATTTCCTGCAACCGGATTTAATTCAGATTTTTTTTCATAAGTTATCGGTACATTGAATGTGTATGTTCCAGTTCCTGAACCAGGAAATGCTTCGATTTTTGGATTGCCCGAGCCGCCACCTAAAGATAAAAAAGCATTATTATTGGAGTTGAAAATTCTGTTTGTTCCATTTTTAAGAAGAATATTGTGAATATGATATTTACTGCCACCTATATCTCCATTTACAATAGTTGTAGGTCGATTTGAATTATCAAAATTAACAATATTGTAACTTTTTGTTGCATTAGGGCTCCATTGGTTGTTGGCTAAATCGGGTCGTCTTACATCCCAGCGATCATTGCTGCGATACCAGTTATTAACGTTACTTTCGTCATTATTAGCCCAATTATCATTTGAAGCTTCACTTCTCCAAAAAACAGTTTCTTGTGAAAAAACTCCGATTGTGAATGAAGTTAATAATAAAAATAATGTAATTTTTCTCATAATCATTCAAAAATTTAAATTTATTGGCCAACAAATATATTCAAAAAAAAATATTTAGCAAAATTTTTAGTGATTAATTTGATATATTCATAGAAGCAAACGTTTGCATAATTGAAATTTCATATTGCTGATTTATAAAAATGAAGTCGTCTTGACTTTTTAAAGAGTTAAACAATATTTAAAAGAAGGGAACG
>CAYQWD010000438.1:0-2791 GCA_964420955.1 uncultured Paludibacter sp.
GACCAGAAGCCGGAGGAAAGGGAATTGAAGCCGAAATTGAAGGTTTCAAAGGCATGATTGGTCGCGTGAAAGCAGCTTTTCCACATGCATCGGTATATGCTACCACACTTCGAGAAGTTGTAAGCGTTAACGAACATTTATGGGGCGCCATTATGCTCGAAGAAGAAAACTGGCATGTGATTATGCCACGTAAAATTAATGTGCTCGACCGTATTGGTGGTGGCGATGGTTTTGTAGGCGGATTACTATATGCTATTCTGAAAGGTTGGGAACCCGATACATGGCCAAAATTCGGTTGGGCATCGGGAGCTTTGGCAACAACATTCCTAACAGACTACGCACAACCTGCCGACGAAGACATGGTTTGGAGCATCTGGGGCGGAAATGCGCGCGTGAAACGCTAGGTTTAATTATTATTTCGTGTTTCTTGTTTCGCGTTTATGGTAACTCCAACGCGAAACACGAAACACAAAACACGAAACAATATGATTTATTACGAAAAAGGTTCAATTGATATCGAATTAAATTCTGCCGATTTAAAAGCAGGATTGTTCGAAGCGCTGGAGAAAATTGGGAAGAAACACAAGGTGCTTGCTATTCCTCCCGATTATACCCGTTTGCCTAGTCGTGCAGGTGAACTGACCGAATATGTATGGCAATTTTATGGTGATGCTCTGACAGATGTGCTTCCGGCTCTTGGAACACATTCACCTATGACGGCTCATCAGATTGAGCACATGTTTGGTTCTATGCCCGCTTCACTTATTCGTGAGCACGACTGGCGCAACGATGTGGTAACGGTTGGTTTCGTTCCTGCCGAATTTGTAAAAGAAGTTTCGGATGGTGCTGTGGATTTTCCATGGCCTGCTCAGGTAAATAAACTGTTGCTCGAAGGAAATTTTGATCTGATTTTGTCTATCGGTCAGGTGGTTCCGCACGAAGTTGTGGGCATGGCCAATTACAACAAAAATATTTTTGTTGGAACGGGTGGAGTGGAAGGTATCAACAAAAGCCATTTCGTAGGTGCAGCTTACGGTATGGAACGCATGATGGGTCATGCAGATACGCCTGTACGCCGGATTTTCAATTACGCTTCTGAAAACTTCACCAACAATTTACCAATCGTTTATGTGCAAACTGTGGTTGGTCTGGATAAAACAGATGGCAAAGTTAAATGCCGCGGAATGTATGTGGGCGATGACTTTGAGGTGTTTACCAAAGCAGCCAAACTGGCTTTGCAGGTTAACTTCGATTTGCTGGATAAACCATTGAAAAAAGTGGTGGTTTATCTGGATCCAACCGAATTTAAATCGACTTGGTTGGGCAATAAATCCATTTACCGAACACGTATGGCTATCGAGGACAACGGCGAATTGATTGTGCTTGCTCCGGCGTTGAAAGAATTTGGCGAAGTCAAGGAAATCGACCGTCTGATTCGAAAATACGGTTACAAAGGTACACCTCATACGCTCAAAATGTGTGACGAAAACGAAGAGTTGCGCAACAACCTGAGTGCTGCTGCTCACCTTATTCACGGTTCGTCCGAAGGCCGTTTCAGTGTAACTTATTGTCCCGGTAAAGGTGCAGAAAACCTGACGCAGGCTGAAATTGAAAGCGTTGGGTTTAACTATGCTGATATTGATGAAATGACAGCTACATACAATCCGGCAAAACTCAAAGATGGTTACAACATGATGCCCGATGGCGAAGAAATATTCTATATTTCAAATCCGGCGCTGGGCTTGTGGGCGTTTAAGGAACGATTTAAATATTAAGTTATTGACCATTTTTTCATTTACCATTTACCATTCAAACTATAACAACTGAAGATTTAAAGAAGAGATTAAAAGGATTTGCTCTTAGAGTTATTAAATTATCAGAAAGTTTACCTAATAATATTACTGGTAGAACTCTTGGTAATCAGATTATTCGTTCAGGAACTTCTCCTGGCGCAAATTATCGTTCAGCTTGTCTTGGAAAATCTGACAAAGATTTTCTAAATAAATTGAAAATGGTTGAGGAGGAATTAGATGAAACTTTATATTGGTTAGAATTAATTGTTGAATCAGGTTTAATTAAAGAAGAATTACTGAAAGATTTAATGGTAGAAAACCATGAATTATTGAAAAACATTGTAAGCTCAATAACAACAATGAAGAAAAAACTAAATTCTTCCAATTAGAAAATTGTAAATGAATAAATAGTAAATGCCTTGGTTTTAAATAGTAAATGGTAAATGAATTAATAGTAAATGAAGATAATTATCGACGATAAAATTCCATACATTCAGGGTGCTTTCGAAGGGGTGGCCGAAGTGGTTTATTTGCCTGGTTCAAAAACCACGGCTGAGGTTGCCAAAGATGCCGATGCGATTGTTACCCGTACACGTACCATTTGTAATGAGAAATTGCTGGCTGGTTCTACAGTGAAATTTATTGCTACGGCAACCATTGGCTACGATCATATTGATACAGATTATTGCGATAGCGCAGGAATAAAATGGACAAATGCTCCCGGTTGTAATTCCAAATCGGTTGAACAATATATTGCTTCTACGTTGATGATTTTAGCCGAAAGGAAAGGATGGAATTTATCTGAAAAAACGATTGGTGTAGTAGGAGTGGGCAATGTAGGAAGCAAAGTAGCCCGCATTTCAGAAATCTTTGGAATGAAAGTGCTACTGAATGACCCGCCACGCGAAAGAGCAGAAGGTCCGGATAAATTTGTTAGTTTGGAAACGATTCTAAATGAGGCTGATATTATAACACTTCATGTTCCGCTGAATATGAAA
>CAYQWD010000439.1:0-2787 GCA_964420955.1 uncultured Paludibacter sp.
ATCCGTTTGCTCTCGGATACCGAACGACCGCTATTTGCGGTCTGTCGGGTAAATTCTACATCAGTCTTACGATAGCTATCGGAATCTGCGTTCTATTTTTTGTCATGTACCAAACAAAATCGGAGAAAAATAATTATAGTAATTGCTTTGAAATAAATTTGTTGCTACCCGATATGTCGAAACAATAGGACTCGGCAGCAGGGGAAAAATTATCTTTCAAAATAACAACTTTGTAATCGCCGTTTATTACCGTATCGTTACCATGGTTGCTCCAAAACCATATTCCCGAAATGAAGCATCCTGATAATAATAATTTTTATATCGTGATTTCAGCAGTTTCTCAATTTCTTTTCGGAGCACTCCCTCGCCTTTGCCGTGTATAAATACAATTTTCTGACCTTTGCGGTTTTTGTTTTCATCGAGTACTTTGTTGAATTTGTCGATTTGCAACCCCAGCATATCTGCATTATTCATTCCTGCTGTAGTATCCACTAATTGATGAATGTGTAAATCAACTTCAATTACATCATTTTTAGAAACTGCTGTGGAGTGTAAAATACGCGGTTTCGCCGGTCTTTCTTTCGAAAGTATTGCTTCTTTTATTTCAGAGGGATTTATTGCTCTGAGTTTGGTTTTTTCTGTTTCAGCCATGATGTCGATAAGCATAGCATCTTCATCGAAAAAATCGTTGGGGCTGAAACTGTGTAGTTTGTAAAATTTCACAAGATCGTTTTTTAAGGTTACATCAATTACATTTTGAGGTGTGTAGCTTTTCTGCATTTTAAATGCTATAAGCTGAAATCTCGTTTCTTCCCAATTGTTCAAATCTTCTTTTTCTATCAGGGCAATTTCCCCAAGAAGGTTTGGTTCAATCAGTCCGTTTACCACCGATATTTTTTCATTTTCATTTTTCTTGCATATAATATTGTAATAAAGAAAATAATTGCTGTCGTTTATCAGGTGCACAGTGTAAGCCGTAGTCTGAAGTTTTTTAATATCCTGTGGTACGAATGCCAGATAAACTTTTAAAATATCACCTTCTGCTGTTTCAATAATTTCAAATTCAGGGTTTACGGGTAGTTCAATCATCTTCTTGTCAACGATATTCGATGGTGTATCAGATGCTACATCTTGAAATTTTGATGAAAAATCCTTTTTCGGGAAGTTGGTAGTTTCATTAATCTGGGGTATCACCACACAATCGCGCGTCAGTGTGGGAATTTCAAAACCATCAGCATCTTCAACATACACGAGATTATTTTTTTCATCAATACGTGTTACAATGCCCCCGCCTGTTGCATTCAGAAACCGTACTTTGTCGCCTTTTTTTATCATTTTTATATTTTTAAATTGCCGGTATTTTATTTTATATCATTCTTATCCGCGAAAAATCATTATATTCTTCGCTTCGCTCTGAATGACAGCATTTTGTATTCAATTTGTTTGTGAAGGGGTAGGTTGGCAGCTCCGCCGCCAACCTACCCCCTCACAAAAATATAACTAGCTCATTGTCATCTCGAATGAAGTGAGAAATCTCATTTTAGTCATTCATATTTTTTATACCGTCAACACTGATTTTCTTAATAGTATTTTTTATTCGGGATAAAAAATTGTTTTTGCAAAACAAACTGCTTTCATTATTTTTGCACAAAAATACAACATTTATCTCAACACTTCTCTAAATTCATGAGTGGAATAAAAGCACTGCATATCGACGAATTTGACTATCCTCTTACCGACGATAGGATTGCCCTTTATCCTTTGCCGTTGCGCGATGCATCAAAATTGCTGGTATATAAGAACGGAAAAATTTCGCAGGATATTTTTTCGGGAATCACAAATTATTTACCCGAAAATGCTTTGTTAATTTACAATAACACTAAAGTAATTCGCGCACGCCTGCTTTTCAGAAAAACAACCGGTGCGCAGATTGAAATTTTCTGCCTCGAACCTGCTGAACCTGCCGATTATGCGCTATCCTTTGCCTCGAACCATACTTGTGTGTGGAAATGTATGATTGGAAATCTGAAAAAATGGAATACAGGTGAATTACAAAAAGACTTTTTTCATGATGGTGAAAAATGCAGTATTATTGCCCAGAAACTGCATTCAGAAGGAAATACACATTTCGTGAAGTTTACTTGGGATAATACGGAAATAAATTTTGCTGATATACTTGAAGATGCCGGCGTTTTGCCCATTCCACCTTATCTGCATCGCGAAACTGAAGAAAGCGATCTCACTAATTATCAGACCGTTTACTCGAAAATTAAAGGTTCGGTTGCAGCGCCAACTGCAGGGTTGCATTTTACTGAAAATGTATTTAAATCGCTCGAAAAAAAGAATATTACTTTTGATGAAGTAACCCTGCATGTTGGAGCAGGTACATTTCAACCGGTGAAAACTGCTATGATAACCGACCACGAAATGCACACCGAAATGTTTACAGTGCAGCGCGATACAATTGAACGTATTTTAAAGGCTGATAAAAAAATAATTGCTGTGGGCACAACCACCGTTCGCACCCTCGAAAGTTTATATTATATTGGAAAAAAACTGAATGATGATCCCACAACTGAATCATTCGATGTATTTCAATGGGAGCCTTACATTTCTTCCAAAGATATATCTTTAAAAAATGCACTGGAAAATATTTTACTTTATCTTGATAAAAAAAACTTGTTGGAGTTAAATACAGGCACACAAATAATGATAAGGCCCGGCTTTAAATATCGAATTGTTGATGGCATGATAACAAATTTTCATTTACCGAAAAGCACCTTGTTA
>CAYQWD010000440.1:0-2786 GCA_964420955.1 uncultured Paludibacter sp.
CTTACGATAGCTATCGGAATCTGCGTTTTATTTTTTGTCATGTACCAAGAAAAAAATGTCAGAATTTTTTCAACATATAAAAAAATAATACTTTGCTGCAGTAGGAATTTTTTGTAGCAAAATTGTTTTACACTTCCCGTGTTTTTTTACATAAAAAATCACTACTAACCGACTAAACATCTGAGATTCTTCGCTACACTCTGAATGACAATGCTTTGTGTTGATTGTGGTTGTGAGGAATTTAACAAGCTAAAAAAAAATAATTCAAACTATTTTTTATCGGTCAGTTGTGATAAAAAATCTTTTACAGATTTACCTTGGATTTTGCAGGTGTGGTTACATGGGTGTAAAATCTCTGTAGTCTTGAGGTTATTGTGTCCGAGCAATTCCTGAATGAGCCGGATATCTGTTCCGGTTTCGAGTAAATGTGTGGCATAACTTTGACGCAAACCATGAATACCGATATTCTTTTTAATACCTGTTTTTTTCATTGCTGATTTTAATACAGCCTGCACACTGCGTATGGAATACTGACCACCGTTTTGTCCTTCGAAAAGATAAACCTTAGGCCGATATTCCAGATAATACTCCCGTAACTCATCAAGCACCGATTCTGGCAGCTCTACCACCCTGTCTTTCTTACCTTTTGCCTGTTCGATGCGCACCAGCATCGAATCACTGTCGATATCCGATAACTTAAGCACTACCACTTCACTCACTCTTAAACCCATCCCATAGCAGAGTTTAAGCATAACGCTGTGTTTTTTATTTACGAGTGCATCTTTTATTTTCGATATTTCATCGCTGTTCAACATTTTGGGCAATAACGAGGGTTTTTGGGGACGCGGAATATCAAAAAACATTTTTTCGCGATGCAATACCTGTTCGAAATAAAATTTAATGGCATTCATCCGGCTATTTATTTCAGCTTCGGAAAGTTTCAGTTTATCGTGGCAATTCAAAAAATAACTTCTCAGACCTTCGGGCGTCAGGTTTTCTACCGGATAAGTTTTAAGAATATACAATAACTGCGCAAAACCAAGAGAATAGGAACGGATTGTATTTTCACTATAAGCTTTCAGTTTAAGCTGCTCCTGAAAACGTTGAAATGCAGGAAAATTTACCGGATGAATTTTACTGATCACTTCTTTGCCCACAATTTTCTGTTCCATTCCAAAGAGGGTGCGGTAATGCCTATTGTCGGGAACATACCATGCCCGTTTCGACGCCAACCACCTGGCTTTGGTTTGTGAACGCAAATAGTTAATCAATTCCTTATTTTTCTCAAATCGAATCCAGATTACATTCATCGCCCGATGCACTCCGGCTTCAAATATATAACGCTTATCAGTGAAATCCATATTGCGTATTTTTAATGTGTTAATCTAATTCAATTATTAATTATTTTATTGCTGATATTCATTATGCGAAACAAAAATAATAGTTTTAAGCGCTAAAAAACAGACAGTTAAATAATTTTACAAATTTTTATTTATTTGTTATTATTAAAAACATTCGTATAGTTGCGTGTTATGGGCAAGTTTAATATAACACACCGCAACAGACATTGGCAGACAAGAGAGCCACCAACTTAACGCAACTACAAGCATTGACAGTCATTTCCGACTGACCATAATCCTTTATTTTTAAAAAATGGAGTTCAAAAACCATTCTCAAAAACGGGGCGACACCGAAAAGCCAAACGAGTAAGAGAAGAACAATTAAAATCACAACAAAATGGGTAAATACGGTGACAACAACTTAATCAAAGACGAAAAAGTTGAATTAGAAACAACTTATCATTGGATAATTTACTGCAATTTAAGAGCAATCTTGACACTGTTTATTGCACCTATCATTGACAAATACACGGACGAGTTTGTAATAACAAACAAACGTGTAATTATCAAGACTGGCTTAATCAGTAGAAGGACTTTTGAAATGTACCACACAAAAATTGAGAGCGTTAATGTTGACCAAGGTATATTAGGAAGAATACTTGGTTAAGGAACACTCCGAACTGTCGGTTCAGGTGGGACAAAGGAAGTGTTTCCTAAAATTCAAAGTCCTTTGGATTTTAGAAAAATTTCCAAAAATTGTCAAACTAATTTAATAATCTAAGTCGGGGACATTTTTTTTGTTCCCGACTTTACAAACTATTCAACAATGTTTAAAGAATAGGATCGTGTTCGTTTCATAGACAAAGAAAAGGACAAACAATTTGGCGTTTTAATTATATTCAATATCAAGGGCGACATTGCAACCCTTGGCAGTGGCGACTTAGCAACTCTCGGACTCACAACAACGACTTTATGCGTGGTAAAAACATATAAATCTTAAAGCACTTTTCTTTCATTTTGATTATCTTTGTAACAAACTGAATTTAAGTGAAAAATGAATTTTGATAAGTTAGTTTTACGCATACAGCAAACAAGCGATTTTTTACAGCAAAGTGCTGTAAAAGCTGTAAACACGCACCTAACTTTGAGAAATTGGTTCACAGGTTTTTACATTGTGGAGTTTGAGCAAAACGGTAGCGACAGAGCCGAATACGGTACTAAATTACTTGAAAATATCGCCAATATATCAGAATAAAAGGACTAACAGCACCAGATTTATCACGTTGCCGACAATTTTACAATGTTTATCCGCAAATTCTTGGGTTGATAACCCAAGAATTTAAAAATGTGCTTCCTGCCGATTTTTTGCCCAAAAATGCCGGAAAATCAATTCTTGGGTCGGCAACCCAAGAATTACAAAATGAAGATATAAAGGACGTTTCAACC
>CAYQWD010000441.1:0-2785 GCA_964420955.1 uncultured Paludibacter sp.
AGTAGATTCGATGCTTGTAACAGATTCAAAGAGTAAAAATAAATGGAGAAGTAACACTTGTAACTTTAATTACAAATGGAACATTGACAGCACCGGACAAATTTTACAAATAGACGCAGACTACGCACTGTTTGGATTCGACAGTAAAAACAATCAATGGGGTAATTTTGAAGATGTGAACGGTAATGAACTGAACAATTCAATAATGGTAAATACCGAGCAAGGCAATGCAATCCGAATTTTCACCTCAAAACTTGATTATTTTCGTCCGTTAAATAAAACTACGACCATAGAAGCCGGTCTGAAAACAAGTCATGTTACAACCGACAGCCATATAAACATGAGTGGATTTATAACACAGAACGATCATTTTATTTACACCGAAGCCATTCAGGCAGCATATCTGAACGGGAAAACACAATTGAAAAACACAACACTTCAACTGGGATTACGCATGGAAAATACCATTTCAAAAGGAAATTCCGTATCAACAAATTCAGTAAAAGATACATCTTACCTGAAAATATTTCCTTCATTTTTTGTCATGCAAAAGTTAAATGACAAGCATAATTTGAACTTCAAGTACAGTTATCGTATTGGTCGGCCGGGGTATCACCATCTCAATCCATTTCGCTGGATGATAGATCCATATACATATAATATAGGAAATCCGAATTTGAGACCGCAGTTTACACACTCTTTGGGTGTAGGACACAACTTCAACAGTAAGTTTATTACCAATTTGGGTGTAAATTTCACCACCGGATTATTTACCGAAGTAATAAAACAGGACGATGCATCGAAAACTGTATTTCAAACCAATGAAAACCTGAATAATGCACTTGATGTTAACATTTCTGAAACATTTCAACTGAATCCATTCAAATGGTGGCGATTAAACGGAACAGTTACCGGAATATATAAAACCATACAATTGAATGAACAAAATACTTCAATACTTTCAATGCCATCTGTTATGGCAAATTTAAGTAATAATTTTACATTACCTTACAAAATAAACCTTGAAGCAAATGCCCGTTTTTCCAGTTCGCAATTGATAAGTAATATTATCATCCGTCCGCGTTTTACACTTGATTTAGGCATCCAAAAATCTATAATGAAAGACAAAGGAATGGTAAAAGTATCGGTAAGCGATGTTTTTCGAACTGCCAATGGTGGAGCTTATGCCAAGTTCAATAATGTACACATCGATGTTATGAACAAATGGGATTCAAGAAGACTGAATATTACATTCAACTATCGATTTGGAAAAGACAATTTTAAAACACGCGCCAACCGAGCTACTTCTTCGAGCGAGGAAGAAAACAGAAGCGCAAAAAATTAAGCATATATAATAACAATATAAAATCTATCAATTTTCACATATTATTAACAATTTCAAGATATGAAAACTATTTTTAATATTTATTTTAAAAGAATTGCATTATTCGCGGCAATAATGTTAATGGTTGGCTCGTTATTTGTTAAAGCTAACACAAGAATTGAAGGCAAAATTGTGGATACAAACAACTGTCCGCTGCCTTATGCAACAGCCACAATAATCAACCCCGATACACATGAAATTGTAGAAGGTGATATGAGTGACGAAAACGGCACATACATTATAGAAAATGTAAAACCGGGATTGTATATACTTTCTTTCAGATCAGTTGGCTTTTTTACAGAAGAATCAAGATGCATTCTGATTCCTGAAAACGATGCAACAATGAATGCAGGTAAAGTTTATATGAACGAAAAAGCAGTTTTACTCAGCGAAATTGAAGTTTGCCCCCGCAATGCAGGTAATAAAAATGCAGTTTTGTAATTGAATTAAGAAATAAGTTAGTTTAAAAAAGGTAAAAAGATTAGTTAGTTAGTTAGTTATTGTTTTAAAGGAAAGAGGGTTACCTGCGCGATGCAGCCAAATTTACTAAAAAGGGCGTTAGTTCTCATAAATACGACTTAATAAATAATTTCATCCAATTGCCCGGAATACTATAAATATTCTAAAGTATTTTCCCTCTTTTTCCTTTTCAAAGTATTTGAACAAAATTTCAGAATTCGTATAACAAAAAAATTACTGAATTTATTATCAGTAGTACAATTTTCTCATGTGTATTATGCAATAAATCAAACAATTAAAGTATTTATCAGACTTTATTACCTGCACTAAACTGTTCCCCTCTCTAAAATCCTTTTTCCATTTTCTTTCTCCTTGGGGAGAAAGTCCCCTTAGGAGGATAGAGGTTGAGTGAGGGGTTGGGTGAGAGTTCGGGCGATAAAAATTTGTTAAAGTTCTTTATTGTATAACCATTTGATTATAAATCATTATAAAATTTTTAAACATTAGAAAATCAAGCAATTAATTGCTTGTGAAAGTTCAATAATAAATAAAAAAACAGATGAATCCGGAGAATTCATCTGTTTATGGTGCGGCTGAAGGGACTCGAACCCCCACGCCTCTCGGCACCAGATCCTAAGTCTGGCGCGGCTACCAATTACGCCACAGCCGCTTTGTGGATTTGCGGGTGCAAAGATACATTCTTTTTTCGGGCTGTACAAATATCATCACACAGAATTTTTCAGTTTATCTTTCATCTCACTCCTAATATCATTCCACTCAAAGGTTTAACTTTTAAATCTTTGCCTCTCACAGTTTTTCCTGACAATAAATCAACATAATTTTCAGCAGGAAGCTCCGCCTTTTCAGTTGATTTACCGGCGTTTAGAATTACAATTAATGTATCCGACTGATTATAACGTTTATAAATGAGGAGTTTACCTT
>CAYQWD010000442.1:0-1907 GCA_964420955.1 uncultured Paludibacter sp.
TTTCGATATCTTCTGAAAAAGCCACTGCCGCTCTTGCATAACTGTAATCGCCACCGTACTCATAATGCATCCACATCACAAATTTGCCGGTTTTTTCATTGTATATAACTTTAGGACGTTCAATATTTGCACGGTCGAGTTCGGAGTGTGATTGCCTGGTTAATAAATTGCCACGGAATTCCCAGTTCAATAAATCTTCGGAACGATAACACGATACTAAAACTCCATCTTTACGGTTTTCGCCAATCCAGTAAAAATATTTTCCGATTTTCAAAATTCCACCACCGTGAGCACGTATTATATTTCCGTCAGAGTCGCGCCACTGTGAGCCATTTGAACGTTCAGTGTGCTTTTTTGGAGTTTGTGCATTTATTTGAAGCGTAAGCGTTAATATTGTTAATAAAACCAATAAAATTGATTCGCGTTTCATTCAAGCTTTTTTTGAAGTTTAATTTACTAAATAGTTTAACACTACAAATTTACATTTTCAATTTTTGGATAGAGTCGAAAATTCAGTCATTTTATTCAAATAAAACGCAGAAATAAATCTGCATCCATTTTTCTTCTACTTTCCACCTGCTCCTGCGCAAATTCTATCGCTTAGCAAAGCAGCAACTAAAACAATTATGTAAAGGGATGAAAAATCAATAACATCAGACGAAAAAGGAATGTTGGAAATTTTTTTAATTTGAAGTTTATAAACACATCTCCAACGAAGTGAATTCATTTTTTCAGAATTTCCCTTGATTTATAAATTTGATTGCCAATTTTATTGTTTCAGATTTTTGGGTTATTGATGTGTGCCCTGCCTTGATAAAAGCAATATCTTTTTCTATGCCAAGCAAAGCAAGTTCAGGTATGATATAGCCATCGTTGTCAGTTTTTAAAAATGGATTATATCCGCGTTTATTACCTTTTATTCCGAATATCAGACCCGTTTCACAATCGGGAACTGGCAATGCATTCGCTCCTGTATTATCTTCGGTTGTGAGGTGAATGGCGTTCTTTCCTAAAATAAATCTCCAGAATTTCGATGGATAAAAATAATCGGCAACAGGAGTACCATTATTGGGAGGAGCAATCATTACAATACGTTGTATGGTAGGAAAATTGTTTGATTTCTCAATGTGTTTATATAAATTCCGGACTATTAATGCTCCCATCGAGTGTGTAACAAACATTATTGTATCGTACTTTTCAGAGATAATTTTGTTGTATAATCGTTCACTCACAGTTACAATATCTTCGGTGAAACTCGGATAACCGAAGTTTTCTACTACGTAACCTTCGTTCCGGATATTTTTGGTCAATTTGTTCATTAAATGCCTGTTGCCTCCATGTCCGTGTAAAAGGTAAATTTTTGTGTTTGCCATTAAGTTGGTGTTGATATTTACAATTAAAAATATCACAATAAAAACCATGATGAGTTTTACTGCACGTTTAAGAAATTTGGTTTGAAAGATAAAATTTTTTCTTTTCATTTTAATTCCACTCTCACCCGGTAATTTGAATGCGGTTGCACTTCTGTCAGCGATAAATAACCGGTTTTTATTCTTCCGTTTTCAACAATCAGCGGAAATTCTGCAGCACGTTTTTTATGATCTTCCCAAAGCGCACCTGAGACTTGATTATGATCGACATAAAACCTGCCCGAAACTTCAGTTTGCACAAAATGGTCATAAAACTGGTGTGCAACGTAGCCCATTGTCATTCGCATATTAATTTCAACACAGGGATGAAGTTTGAATTCTTCTTCTTCTTCTTTATAAATAAACATATCGACTCCTAATATACCATCGTAAAAAGGTGCAATCTTTTGCTTAATAAATTCTTTTAAATGATTCCGGATTTCCTGAAGTGTATCTTTTGGGACATAATGTTTTGATAGATGCTCAACAATTTTTTTA
>CAYQWD010000442.1:1917-2275 GCA_964420955.1 uncultured Paludibacter sp.
CATTAAGATATTACTTCGGTAAATTCCGCCTTCCGATTCGAAAAGTGAATAGCCCGCAAAACAAACTTCGCCATTCTTACACTCGAATTCCATGGCGAAATTTTCAACAACTTTGTAAATCTGTTCGGCAATTACACTACCCTGTTTTTCTATCGTGTTTTTTATCCAACCGCGGTGACTTTCCGATAGTTTTCCGCGCACCCAACTTAAACCTTTCCCGCTTCCCGACCATGGCGCTTTGAAAACTGCAGGTTTTTGAGTTTCAGCAAATGTTTCGGCATCTTTCATATTAAACATTACAACAGGTTTTTCAGGAAAAAGGCTTAACAATGAAGCAGAAGAATGATTCAGAATAAAA
>CAYQWD010000442.1:2285-2776 GCA_964420955.1 uncultured Paludibacter sp.
CTTCTATTGCATTTCGCCGGTGCGACAATTTTCTGATATTTTCAATCTCGATATTCCGAAGCAGTAAATTATCTGGAGTTCCAATTGTTTTTAAAAATTTACAAATTGCCTTATCCCAACCCCATGTTTGTATTGAAGTTATTTCAGAAAAATCGGGATGCTTTTCAATCCGCTTTTCAGCCAGTTGAGAAAATATATTTTGCATATTGCTGAGCCAGTTTTCATCGCTTAATGATGCAAAAACAATGCTTTTTTCATTAGCATACCACAAAGGCAGCAGCGCTAAATCCTGTGCTAATTTGCGCGCCGACTGTGACGCCATAAAGTTTCCATCGGCGTTTGCCAATGCCAAATCGTGCTCAGGGTTGAAAATGTAAAGCGATAAACTCATGATACAAAGGTAGGCGCTTTTCACCGGTTTTTAAAATTAAAACTTCGGTGTATATAAATTATCACTACTGACCGTTAAAAAATAGTTTGAATTATTTTTT
>CAYQWD010000443.1:0-2767 GCA_964420955.1 uncultured Paludibacter sp.
ATTTATTTTATTGATATTCTTTTGTTTATGCAGTTTTTAAGGCTCGACTATTTATATTTGCAATATATTATAAAGATATTATTCATGCCAAAAATATTCGAATATTTTGGATTAGTTTTTTACTTTTATTCTAATGAACATGATCCAATTCACGTGCATGTTACATTAGGGGATTGTGAAACTATCTTCGAATTGATTTAGAAAATGGCTTTCTTAATGAAATTCGAAGAAGAGAAAAAAAAGGTATAGATCCATTGGCAGAAAAAAATGCAAAAATTGCTGAAAGTTTTATTCGTAAATATGAAGCAAATATTATTGAGAAATGGATTAATTTTTTTGTTTTAAAAAAACGAATAAAATGTACTAACATTAAAAAGAAAATTTAAACAAAATGGCACGAAAATTATTTATAAAACAAGCCGTTTATGTATCTAATTATACTTTAGAACTTCTCTTTAACGATGGCAATATACAAAGGATTGATTTTGAGAATTTTTTACGAAATCACCCTCATCCTCAATATAACAAATACCTGAATCCATCAAATTTCAGCAAATTCTATATTGATCATGGGAATGTTGTTTGGGGCAAAAATTGGGATTTAATGTTTCCTGTTGAGAAACTTTACAACGGGGAACTGAAATAGCAATTAACTTTCAAAGAAGCAAAACCGACCGATTTTCTAAAACATCGGCCGGTTTTTTTATTCAATACCATTTCATCAAAACAAATTCGGTATTATCAGCGAGAAAATCAGAATAGCCATACCAATTACAAGCACTACTATTGTGCCGGTTTTCACGCCTTTCCATTCTTTCAGAATTATTCCCCAAAGATTACTGAAAGTAACATTCAGCGACATAAGAATACTCCATGAGAATGCCATCATAACACTACCTTCGGTGAGGAAACTTTTACCCAGCGTTAATCCGAAAAATTGGGAGTACCAAAGTACACCAGCTAAAGCACAGAATAGTATATTGTTTACAAATACTTTTGAGGGCACTCCGAAATAATCTTTCATCGTTTTGTTTTTTACATTCTGAAAAAGGCAATAAACGGCATTGGTAATAAAACCGCCGAAAGTTATGAGTAAAATTGCAGGTAAACCGGCATACAAAGCATCAGAGCCCATATCCAAAGCAGCTTTTTTGATTGGTTCGGCAGCTTCCAATCCCAAACTGAAACAGGCGCTCATTACACCGGCTAAAAGAGCGACCAACAGACCTTTACCCAGCGCAAAATCTTTAACAGCTGCTTTCTTTTGTTCTTCTGTCATGTTTTGAGCACGTAAACTTCCGGCATATCCTATAACGGAGATACCTGCAATAGCAACACTTACTCCAATGAGCAAAACCAAACCTTCACCATGAAATAAATCTGTTCCAACCATGAGAGCGGGTATCAGTGTTCCAAATGCCGAACATGTTCCAAGTGCAATAGATTGACCAAGCGCAACACCAAGATAACGCATACTTAACCCGAAAGTCAAACCGCCAACGCCCCAAAGCGCACCAAAAATCATTGCTTTCCAGGCTGCGCCATCGCCCGAAGTGAGAATTTCGCCTAAAGTACGACCTTCGGGAACAGCCAATAAAGCTCCAAGAAATGGAAATACAAGCCATGCAAAAATTCCCTGAATGAGCCAAAAACTCTCCCATGCCCAGGTTTTTACCTTACGTATTGGCACATACGAACTGCTTTGTCCGAAACTGCCCACTGCAATTATTAATAATCCGATGAGTGTATTCATAATATTTTACCTCCCCAACCCCTCCAATTGAGGGAAGAAGAGGGTTGTTTAAAGTTGTTAGTAATTTAATTATCTGCTCTTTTCCCCTCCTTTTGAGGGGAATAAGGGAAGGTTTTATCTTTTGGAAGTTACCTCTTGTTCATATTTTTGAATGTCGGCAATGTAAGCATCGCCCACGATAACACCTTTCAGTGCGCAATAGTAGTTATAAACATCGCCCCAAGGCATCGATTTAGCTTCTTCGAGCAATGCCATACGTTCAAAGTTTTGTCCTTTGGCTTCGAATTCGCGCAATTTGGCAATTGGTTCCAGTAATGCCTGAACCAATGCTTTTTGAGTTGCGCGTACTCCAACAACGTAAGCTCCAACACGATTAATGGAAGCATCGAAATAATCCAAACCGATATGAACTTTATCCACAGCATCGGCACGGACAATTTCCTGAGCAATTGCCACAATTTCTTCGTTCAGCGTAACAACATGGTCGCTATCCCAACGAATACCGCGTGTAACATGCAGCATTACTTCGGGCAGGAACAATAATAACGATGAAATTTTATCTGAAATAATTTCGGTCGGGTGGAAGTGACCGCCATCGAGGGTAACAATAACATTGTTTTTAACACCATAACCCATATAAAATTCGTGCGAACCTACAGTGTAACTTTCGGCGCCGATACCAAACAATTTACTTTCGATACAATCCAACATATAATCATCGTTGGTTTTGTATTCGAAAATTTTATCCAGCGATTCTTTCAGATTTTTACGATAAGCCAAACGATTTACTGTAACATCTTTCGAACCATCGGGAATCCATATATTGTGCATACATTTTGAACCCAGCTGGCGACCCATTTCTTCAGCAATTTTTCGGCTGCGGATAACGTGATCAATCCAAAAATCTCGAACTTCCGGTATTGGCGATGAAAGTGTGAGTCCATCCACCATTTTATCGTGCGAGAAGCAGGTGCAATTAAAATCAAGTTTATAATTTTTTTCTTTAGCCCAGTC
>CAYQWD010000444.1:0-2747 GCA_964420955.1 uncultured Paludibacter sp.
AGCACAAAGCTTGATTTAACCACTGAACCGCCACTTTTGGGTAGGTGCTGTTATGGCCAGTGGTTCTTTTCATTTTCCTTCAAGATTAGAAACACGTTTTGCACTTCTTTTTATTCCGTTAATTAGTATTTCCGAACAAGGTTCCGTTTGGGTAGTTTCCTTTCTTACAAATTCTCCTTTTTTATTGTAGATGTAAGTTGTTACATTACAAAGAGTACCATTTTCTGAGCAATAGGTTTCTTGGTGAATATTTCCACTGGGTTGATGATAAGAAACGCTGTAAAATCTCTTGTCGGGCAATTGCAGCTCATAATGCGTTTTCTGTTTAAATTCATTGTATCGCTCCGTGTATAAATAACTCGGGCACCAATCAGAATATCTGCGATACTCTCGCACGTCTCCGTCTTCAAAACGGTTGATGTACTCGGCATAATTGTCGTAAAAATAGCTGTAGAAATATTCATTCTTCATAGAACAGCTATCGGGTGGCAAACTGGTAATGTGGTGGCAACTCGTATCGGTAGTAATTTTAGGAGTGTAGCGTGAATGGTAGTAATACCCATGTCCATCGGTACTGATGTAGTACTTTTTACGCTCAATGGTAACAATGGTATCTGCACTTCGTTTTATTTTTAAATCAACCATTTGGGAAATTTGCCCATTGGAAGGCATTGCTAACTTACCATTAATTGGAATGTCTTTATCGAAGTCGTTATAATAGTTATAAATGCTATCGCCCAATGCTATTCCATTGGGATTATAGGTGACATTCACTTTGTATATACCGGAAAACAGCGGAACGCCAAAACTGTGGTGCGAAGCGTTTTGGGTGTGGTAGTTATAATAGTTTTCAAAATCATTGAGGTAAATAGGAACCACAATTTGTTCAATCGGTTTCAGGTATCTAATCTGAACATTTCCAGTATCATGCACCATCATTTTGAGCATTTTATCTTCCGTGTATCTCAACAACATAGTATTGTTGGCTTTGTCGTATGCGTTTAAATAAAACAATTTTTGTCCAACGTTTTGTGTATGTGGCAGCAAAACAGGATACGAATTTTCTTTATCGTTGTTCGTAATAGTGATTAAAAAAGTAATTTTTTCCCCTTCGTAATAGCTCTCTTTATCAGTACTTAAAACAAAACTAATCGGGTGGTACTTTGAATCGGCCCAAGCTTGGTTGTGCATAACGATAAACACAATGGCCAGCAGGTATAATCTCAAAGTTTTCATTATTGAATATCTTAATGATGAATTTCACTACCTCCCCATTCAACCACGGTAAATCCTTTTCTGGTTTTATTCAATGGTTTTAAATCTTGTAAAGGCACATCAACTTTATTTTTTAGAGGTCGCGTAAGCATCATCACCCTGATAATCGTTTCGGGTTGAGGCGTGATTTTTAGTTTTGCTAATGCTTCATAATCATCACCAGAAAAGTGAATCAGGTTGTAAGCGTTATTTTCCATTCTTGGCAGCCAATACATCATAAACTCGTTGGCTTCGCGTCTGTTTAGGCCAAGGTAGGCCAGTTTTTCCTCTAAGAATTTTGCGGTTTCCTTACCTGCTACTACAAATCCATCTTTTGCTGTTAAAGGTTTATGAGGGGTTCCCTCCCAATACAGTGCATAATATTCCATTCCGTTTTCATCCCACAAAGTACCGTTAGGTTCGGCTTTTATATTCCAGCCGTTTTCAGGGTATTTTGGATATGTGTGGGTTAAATTACCGGCATAATTCAATTGAACATTAATATTTTGTTGTTCAGATGGGTAAATGTAAATAACAGGCTTTTCTGTTTGTGTTCTAATTTCCTTTAGTCTAGCCTCTACAACAAAAATTGTATGCTCCTTCATTCCAAAAGCTATATCTTCTGAACCATAATCTGTTGAACGAATTGTTAGTCTGTAGGAATCTATATCAAGATTTTTAATAGTGAAATTACCATCCTCATCAGTTTGAACAAACAATTGCTTAGTTTTTGAATTTAGTTCAACAGTAGCCAGTACTATTGGTTGTCCATCGTTTAACGACTTTACATTTCCTGTAATGGTAGAGGTAGGGACAGAATTCTTTTTTGATGTGATTTTAATAAAACTGTCCTCATATTTGGGTTCCTCAATTGTTTTAATTGTTGTACATCCCACAAAAGTCAGCCAAAATAGGAGGGAAATGTTCAATAATACTTTTGTCCAATTCATAATATAATTTCTTTATTTGTTTTGATATTGAGTAATGTCGGGTCTTGGCGTTTTTTGCCAAAAATAAACACTGCCCGTTTGCAATACTTTCCAATCATAATCTCGTTTTATTTTAAAAATCGGGTTGGATGTTGTTACAATAAAGCTAAATCCAATTAACAACATAAAGGTTAATACCCAAACTGTTTTGGTAAATATTTTAGAGATTTGAAAGGTGGGAAACCATTTTGTAAAGGCTATAACCAACAAAAAGATTACGGTAAAATAAACCATAAAATCAGCCAAGAACTCCAAGGCAAAAAACTGCAACGACATGGAAGTATGAAAGCCTTCACCCATAAATGCGAGCGGAAACCCCCAATATAGTTTATCAGGTCCATCAACAGGTATTGCATACCACCATTTGGTGATAATAAACATGGAAATGATGGTTAGGGGGAGGGTTAATTGTATTATCAGTTTCTTCATATTTCAACATGTCTGTTTACCATTCTGACTAACGTTTTTCTTTATCATTCATAATCAACTTGTTACAAATCCTAA
>CAYQWD010000445.1:0-2733 GCA_964420955.1 uncultured Paludibacter sp.
TTTTCCGGCGCCATGCCCGGCTTTTGAATCAATTCGAATAAGTGAAATGAAATTACCCTTGTTGGCAGCCTGTAAAGTAGCCGCAAATTTGAATGAGTGTGCCGGCACTACGCGGTCATCATGATCGGCGGTTAATACCAGCGTTGCAGGATATTTAACGCCCACTTTCACGTTGTGCAAAGGCGAGTATGTTTTCAGATATTCGAACATTTCCTTGCTTTCTTCGCTTGTGCCGTAGTCGGTTGCCCAAGCCCAGCCAATGGTAAATTTCTGGTAACGCAGCATGTCGAGCACCCCTACTTCAGGAATTGCAACGGCAAACAAATCAGGTCGTTGTGTCATACAAGCGCCAACAAGTAAACCGCCATTTGAGCCACCGTGTATGGCAATTTTTTTTGCAGATGTATATTTCTTATCAATCAGAAATTCGGCTGCAGCTATAAAATCGTCAAATACGTTTTGCTTCTGCATTTTTGTGCCGGCTATATGCCAGGCTTCGCCATATTCGCCACCACCTCGGATATTTGCCACAGCATAAATTCCTCCCTTTTCCAGAAACGGGATGCGCGTAATTCCAAAAGTAGGATTTACACTGATATTGAAACCGCCGTAACCATAAAGCATCAACGGATTTTTTCCATTCTTTTTTGTCCCGATTTTGTAGGTAATAAACATTGGAACTTTGGTGCCATCTTTACTGTTGTAAAAAACCTGTTCGGTTATATAATCTTCAGGGTTGAATTTTACATCGGAACTTCTGAAAACTTCGGCTTTATTCTCGGTTACATCGTAGCGATAAATTGTTGGAGGAAATGTAAAAGAAGTAAATGTGTAAAATGCTTCATTGTCGTCGGTGTTGCCTGAAAACCCGCTGATTGTTCCCAATGTTGGAACTTTCACTTCATGTTTAAAATCACCATTCATGTCGTAAACATAAGCATGGCTTGCAGCGTTTTGAAGATATTTACCAATTAATTTTCCACCGATAATATCAACACTTTCCAGTACGTTGGGTGATTCCGGTAAAATGGTTTTCCAGTTTTCGCGTTCGGGTTTCAGCGGGTCAATTTCAATAAGTCGCTGATTTAGTGCTTCGTTGTTGGTAAGTACATAAATTTTCCCGTTTACATGGTCGATTACCGAGTAGTCATCATTAAATCCGGCATCAATTGTAATGAGTTTTGAATCTTTTTTTGACAAATCTTTGAAATGGAGTGAATTGCCCGAAGTTGATTCAGTTTCAGCAATAAATAAGAATTTTTCGTCTTCCGATACTGAAGCCGCGCAGTTGCGCAATGGAAAATCGGGATTTTCAAAAATAAGTTTATCCTGTTGTTGAGTTTCGCCTATTTTGTGATAATAAATTTTGTGGTATTGGTTTTTTGAAGATAATTCACTTCCTTTTTTGGGAGCATCATAGGCGCTGTAGTAAAAACCATTGCCCTGCCATGCAATTCCTGAGAATTTTACCCATTTTATTACATCTGACAACAATTTTTTGTCTGCCAAATTCATAACATAAATTTCGTTCCAGTCCGATCCGCTCATCGAGATGCTGTAAGCCATGTATTTGCCATCGTTCGAAAAAGATAATTGAGAAAGGGCAACTGTTCCGTCTGAAGATAATGTGTTAGGGTCGAGCAAAACTTCCGGCTCGGCATCGAGAGTTTTCATTCGGTATAAAACACTTTGATTTTGCAGACCATCGTTTTTGAAATAGTAATAAACTCCATTTTTCTTGAAAGGTGAACCATATTTCGGGTAATTCATAAGCTCTGTCAGATGTTCTTTCAATTGACTTCTGAAAGGAATTTTGTCGAGATAACCGAAAGTTACCTCATTTTGAGCTTTTACCCATGCTTCCGTAGCCTCCGATGTGTCGTTCTCAAGCCAGCGGTATGGATCGGCAATATCAGTTCCGAAATATGTATCGGTAACACTTTCTTTTTGAGTTTCGGGATAGGAAATTTTCCCATCATTTTTACAGGCTGCATTTATAATCATAAGCAGTACTAAAGGAATTGTTTTATTTAATTTAATCTTCATAATGTAATATAAATTTTATTTATTGAGAGAATCTGTACTCTTTGTTCTTTGTTCTTTGTTCTTTGTTCTATCTTATCGCCTGATAAACTAAGTTATGAAACAAAACCTTCAGGTCAGTGCCCACATTATTTGGTTCGGCATTGATGTAGAAAAGCAAAATCAAATTTTCGGCAGGGTCAATAACATAATCTGTGCCATACCAGCCGCCCCAGCGGAGGGCACCTTGCGAAATTATCGAGCGGTATGAATATTGCGGTCTGAAATCGTCGAAAGCAAGCCCGAAACCTATTTCGCCACGCAAATCGCCTACGGCGTTTTTTGCCATCATTTCCACGGTTTTTCGTCCGAGAATTCTCTTTCCGTTAAACTCGCCTTTGTTCAGTATCATTTGGCAAAATTTGGCGTAATCTTCAATGGTTCCATTCAATCCGGCGCCTGTGCTGTGAAATTTTTTAGCGCCGGCATAAGGCAACGTTTGAAAAAGGCTGTTGTTTTTTTCGTTACGAATGAGTTTCGCGTCAGGATTTCTTTTTTCGTACAGCGTTACCAATCTGTCTTTTTTATTTTCGGGCAGAAAAAAATGGGTGTCGTTCATTCCCAGCGGTTCAAAAATCCGGATTCTGAAAAATTCGTCCACAGGCATTTTTGACACTGCTTCTATCAGAAAGCCTAATATGTCATTGCTCA
>CAYQWD010000446.1:0-2733 GCA_964420955.1 uncultured Paludibacter sp.
CAGCGTTCTATTTTCTTCAAAATCATATATATATAAATTTTTGTCATGTACTTAGCGAATAATTAATAAAAGAATTGTTTGTTGAAAGAATTTCCGGTTTCGTTTTCAGTGTAATTAAGTATATAATTTCCGGTTGATAAATTTGGTATTCTGAAAATATCGGCATTTACGCCTTTATAAATCAATTTTCCATCGATGGAAAACACAGACATATCTTTAACCTGATGGCTGAATTTCATTTCTCCATTTTTTCTGTTCCAAGTGAACGTAATATTTTCTGATTTTACATTAACATTTTGGGTACTTGTATTGAAGGCATTCATTGCTACGGTTGGTTTTCCGGAATTATCAAAAGCTCCAAGAGTATAACCCTGCCAATTTCCATAACATTGCGGCTCCCAATAGAACACCCCCAAGCCTTTTCGGTTGGGTATAGATTTTGTTTTTTCAATGAGGTCTTTCAGAAAATTGTACGAAGCAACAGCATTATCCCAGCTCATACCGCATTCCACAATCATAACTTCTTTTCCATATCTGTTCACCATATCGTTCATATTAGCGAGACAAGCTTTATTTGCATTACTCCAATCGTTAGGCGATGTGTACCAGTTAGGGTAAAGCGACATACCTATAACGTCCCATTTACCTCCATTGTTTTTCAATCCATCGAAAAGCCAACGGAATAATCCATTGTCATATCCGTTATGAACATGAACAATAACTTTGGCATTTGGAAAAACAGCTTTTGCAGCATCGTAACCTGCATTTGATAATGCAGCATAATTTGCCATGCTAACCGAGGCTTGTCCTGTGGGTTCTTCCGGTTTATTAGTTGTACGCCAAAGCATGCCGTTACCGGTTTCATTGCCAATCTGCACCCATTCAGGCGTAATATTGTTAACTTTTAATAACGAAAGTACTTCTGTAGTATGATTTGACACTGCAATTCTCAAATCAGCAAAACTAAGATCAGTCCATGCAGCCGGTTTAGTTTGTTTACCCGGATCAGCCCACGAATCGCTGTAGTGAAAATTTATCATCAATCGTAAACCCAAATCATTTGCACGTTTTGCTTTTACAAGCATATCGGCTGCATTACACCAACCATTTGCCGGATTTACCCAAACACGGAGCCGAATGGCATTTATTCCCAAAGATTTCAATAAAGCCATACACTCAGTTTGTGTTCCGGCTGAATTATAAAATTTTCTTCCTTGAGATTCCATCTGAGTCAACCAACTGACATCAGCCCCATTGGCAAACTCAACTAAAGTTGCATTGTTTTCTTTAATCAGATAAGTATCATTTTTATCAATCTCTAAATCAGATCCATAGGAGGAAATTGATATGCTGGAAATAACAGCAAACTTTAAAACAAACATCAAAAAATAACACCATATTGTACCAACTTTTCTTATCATTTGTCTAATTTTTAATCTTATAATTTTTCAATTTTTTTTGCAGATTCTTCAATTACAACACTTCGTATCAGCCTTATACTATTTGAATGCCTTTAATGCTCCGGTTGGCTTTCCATCGTCGCCCCAGCAGCTTAATCCATAACGACTCCAGCTACGCGCACCCTGAGGCTCCCAGTACAAAACTCCCAAACCTTTTTTTTGGGGAACATTTTTTACGACTTTTATCACTGCTTTCAACATATCGTAGGTATTTTGAACTTTAAAATCTTCACCACCAACCTCCACCACCATCACTTCTTTGCAGTAGCGCTTGGACATATCATTCAAATTAAAAGCCAAATCGTCGATAATTTCAGTATAGTCAGGCTTTTTTTCGAGCCAGTACGGATAGAATGACATACCAATAACATCATATTTTACATTGTGCTTGGCTGCATTATCGAACCATTGCCTGAAACGCGCATTATTATTTCCCTGATCTACATGAATTATTACTTTGGACTTTGGAAAAACCGACTTTACAGCATCGAAACCCGCATTAAGAAGTTGTGCAAGTTGAGGCCAGTTATCAGTGTGTCCATCGGGATATATCATACCCGTTGGAATTTCGTTGCCAATCTGTACCCATTCAGGAGTTACACCAGCAATTTTCAAAGCAAGCATCACATCTACTGTATAATCAAATAATGTTTTTTTTAGATTATCGAATGTTAAACCCTCCCAAGCTTTCGGCTTGTGTTGTTTGTCAGGGTCAGCCCACGAATCGCTGTAATGAAAATTGATCATAACCCGCATTCCGGCATTTTTAGCTCTGACAGCCATTGCTACTGTTTCATCCTTGCTGCAATGTCCGCTAAACTTATTATCCGAAGGATTTACCCAAGTGCGAAGTCGAATAGTGTTCATTCCATGATTTTTAAGAATCATCAAGCAATCTTCTTCTTCTCCTTTCAAATTATAAAACTTATAGCCCGAAGCTTCCATTTGCGGCAACCAGCTAACATCGGCGCCTTTTGCAAATCTTTGTGCTGAAGAATAATTTGAGAATACTAAAAAAATTATTACAAAAAAACTTATTTTTTTACACATAACCTTAATGATATTAGTTTTCAAAGATATAAAAACAAAGTGAAACTTCAAGAATCAGAGCAAAGTTGTAATTCAAAATATTTATTTAATTTTTTTCAGTACCTTTGTGAATAAATAAATTAAAAGATATTTTTATACAAAAAAATTGCATTTATGGCTATAATTAAACCATTTAAAGGTATTCGTCCCCCAAAAAATCTTATCGAAAAAGTAGCTTCACGTC
>CAYQWD010000447.1:0-303 GCA_964420955.1 uncultured Paludibacter sp.
ACATCGTACGCGTTGTTTATCAATTCAAAGATACAATTTTTTGAAAGCAAATCACAACAAGTGCTATAAATCAATAAGTTACACAACATTAAGAAACGGTTTAGAACCACTTTGTGCAAAAGGGGTTTTATTTTTGCTGTTGTAGCGTGTTTCTTTGCTGATATTTTCCGTTGATTTCAATTTCGAGAAACAAAAAACCGTTTCTTATTCGTTTTTCAAACGTTTCTCGTCAGAAGATTTCCGCTTCTCAACCGTTTCTTGTGACAGCAAAAATACAAAAAATCCCGCACTTTCGGGCGGGAT
>CAYQWD010000447.1:313-2722 GCA_964420955.1 uncultured Paludibacter sp.
GGTAATTATATCAGGATTATTTCAACTTCCACACAAAATAAATGCAGGCTAACAACAGAGCAAAAAGAGCAAAGCGACCGCACCAGATTTGGAAATTCTGCCAGCTTGTAAGCGGTGCTTTTACCTGTTTGACTACTTCCACCGGATAGGGAACCCGGATTGTGTCATTGATAAAAATTGAGTCTTTGACTATGCGGTTTTTGTACAAGTACCTGTATTTTTCCAGAATCAAAGTATCTCCTTTATCCTTGACAAAAACAGAATCGTAACGGAAAATTGAGTCTTTGACGGAATTATCCCGGTACTCGATTTTTGTAATTTCTACCGGAATGTATTTGACTGATTTGCAGGAATACAACATCGTTGCTATTACTGCGAGGAAAAGTAGTTTTTTCATTGGATATGGATTTTAGTTTGTAGATTGAAACCTGCCTGCACTGCTGAAATATCAGCGTTCTGTCCGTTCTCAACAAAACTCATGGCCGCAACAATTAGAATGTAATCAGAGCCATCCCGGGCAGTTAGTTCCTTGTTTCGAGGAACACCCGACCATCTTTCAACATGGGCGATATAGCTTTCCGAATCGTTTTCGGTTGACGGTGCCCAATGGGCAATGATCTTTTCAATGGTGTTTAATCCCTGGGAAAGGTACGTCCCAAGAATTACAAAGCCTGCACGGTAGCCGTAAGGCAGTGAAGAGAATGTTTTGAAACTCTTGTCCTTGCCTTTGATTTCTCCTTGAAACTGTTCGGCATTTTTCCGAATATTCAAAGGATTGTTGTTCCGAATCCCTCTCGATTTCATATTTTTTCCTCCTGCTTTTTAGAGTTCAGAAATGAAATGAGGGTTTGTATTTCCTCCCTGTTTTCAAAGAGTTTGAGCAGAACCTTTTGAATTTCGTCAACGTTTTTGGTTTCCTGCCTGAGGTTTTCAAAAACGGATTTCGCTTCTACCAGAACAATCCCGATTGCCCCGATAACCGTAAAGTATGGCATATCGAAAACCACACTCGCCACAATATCTGCAATAGAAAGCATAATCATTAAACCGAAATAACTTGTCAGTTTCGTAATGGTGCGGCGGTAGCCGAAACTGGTACGGACGATTTTCAGGCGTTTTGCACGCCTTACACCGAAAAACAGGTCAATCAGTACGGATAGAAAAACACACGTGTACAGGACTGCCAAAACAGTCAGGAGCGAATTGAAGTTGCCCCAATCCTTATTCATTATTAATCGTATCATATTTGTTTGAGTTTTAAATTAGTGGATTCAAAAAATCCCGCTCTTTCGGGCGGGATTTGTCAGCAAGAAAACAGATAGTTGCCTACGCTTAGGCAACAGTCACAGAACCCAGATAGGAGCTGTTTGCGACGTCTTTACCATCTTCGGTAATGAAGCCCAGGAACACTTCCACGCTTTCACCAACCCAATAAGCAGGAACGGTAATGTCTTCAGTTCCGGCTACACGCTGGTTGCCGCCAGTATCAAAAACAGATTCCGCCCGGGTTGGATTCAGAACAACGATCAGAGCTTTGTCGGTTGCAGCAGCAGTACCACTGCCGGAGTTGTCAGCCCAATTCAGGGTAACAATACCATTTGCAGAAGTTGCAACACCGTTCAAAGCTCCCGTAAGTGAACCACGCGAAACAAGTACCTTGGCCATGTCAACACTGAAATCGGGGTAAGCCCCGGTGATTGCATTGCCCAAAATGTAAGACATTGCAGCGTTAAACGCAGTTTGCTTGGTGGTGTACTTCTTGTAACCAACACGGATAAATCCGGTAATCGGTTTCAGAATCGCCAAAACAAGTGCAAACTTGGAACGCTGACTCATTTGTCCGTCGGTGCGGGGATTGCTTACCGAAGTAGCTTTTGCACGCATGTAGCTAATGCCTTTCCATTTGCCACCGACAACGTTTCCCACTTTACCGGAGAAACTTCCCAAAATTCCTAAATCAATCTTTCCCATTTCTTTAAAAGTTTACGGAGTTAATACTAAAAATAACTTGGACTTGGTACGGAGAAGAACCCTCTTTAGCCTTGCCCAGAACAAATGTAATTGGAGTTATTCAGCAGATTATCAGATTAGAATCTTATGCTTTTCTTTGCTTCAACCTGCCGTTTTCCTCGCGAAAAAACACGAAAAGGAAAAAGAAAATGTAAAGAGAAACGGAGCGTTGAGGCTGTCAAGGTTTTTTGTCAGAATACTACCCGACCGAAGGGAGGTGTGGAGATTGTGACAAAAACCCGAAGGGCTTGACCTTTACTGACTCATTTTATTGCTGTTATCTTTGTGAACATTTTTTTTGTCGCATATATCATAATTTAAAATTTTACATGAAATGGAAAATCCTTTTGAAATTATCGAACAAAGGCTTAAAAACATTGAGAATCAGCTTTCAGAATT
>CAYQWD010000448.1:0-211 GCA_964420955.1 uncultured Paludibacter sp.
AAAATTGGTTCGGCAGGCGATATATAAGCAACAAATTTCTCGTAATAAAGCGGCACTTCCAGAATTTGAGCGTTTTCAAGCGGGGTCGAAAGTATTGCCATATCGATTTTTGCGCTAAGCAATTGCTCAATTATTGTGTCAGTTCGCATTTCTGAAATTTTTATCGAAATTGTGGGATAATCTTTGCGAAAAACATCGATAAAGCCCGGCA
>CAYQWD010000448.1:285-2712 GCA_964420955.1 uncultured Paludibacter sp.
TATTTTCTTTCAGTTGATTTACATTGTACAAAACAACTTGTGCCTGCTGTAGAATTAACTGGCCTATTTCGGTAGGAACTACCGGATGAACTGAACGGTCGAAAATTCGGCAATCGAGTTCATCTTCGAGTTTCTGAATCATAGCGCTGAGTGTAGGCTGTGTTACATTACACATTTCGGCTGCACGAACAAAATGCCTCGTTTTATCGAGTGCAAGAATGTATTCAAGTTGTTGTAAAGTCATAATATCGAACAAAGATTAAAGAATAAAGAATAAAGAATTAAGATTAAAGAGCAAAGTGTAAATAAAAATTCAAAGAACAAAGAATTTCTCATTTCTCACCTTTCACTTATTTCTTTTGCTGTAAGTGCAAAGATAATTATAATTGATAAACCAAAAGTTATTAACGAAACAAAATACAACTGATGTGTTAATTAAAGATTGATAAATACATGATTGGAATCGCTTCAAAATTTATCAGCAGTAAAATTTATCAGTAAATTTGAATCGAAAATTATTCAATCAATATGAAAAAAATTCTTATAATCATTTTAATTATTGTTTCAATGTGCACGGTTCACAGCCAATTGCTTTGGAAAATAACCGGAAAAAACCAAACCAAACCTTCGTACATTTTTGCTACAACACCATACATTTCAACTACGTATATTGACAGTATTGCAGGTATTTATCCTCGTTTTCTGGATTGCGATATCGTACTCGGCGAAACTCTGTTAAACAATATCGATTCCGAATCAAAACTATTCAATTCAGCAATTTTACCAAAAAATATTACTTTAAAAAATTATATTGCCGAAACCGATACTGCATTCGTAAAAAAAGAACTCTACGATAAGTTAAAACTGAATTATAAAGATGTTTTGGCGCTTAAACCTTCAGTTTTGATTAATTTTTACAAAGACGAAATTATAAAACAAGCATTAATTACCGGAAATGAAATTGATATTAATTCGGTTTTTCAAGGATTGGCAGTTGAAAAAGGTAAACCAATTCTGGGTGTAACTGATTTTAACGAGCTTATAAAAATCATTTCTGACACAGTAAAACTTAAAAAACATGCCGATAAACTTGTTTCGTTGATGCGCAACAATATAAAGTTTCAGAAAGAAATTATACAACTCAATACTATTTATAAAACCGGAAATATCGACAAATTTTACCAGACAGCCTTCAATTCAGAATTTACATACCGCCTGCCCGACAACCGATATTTCGCAACACTTGAAACCACAAACAAGCAATGGCTGCAAAAAATTCAGGAAACTTTAAAAAGTGGCAATACTTTTATAGTTACAGACATAACCCGCCTTTACGGAGAAAAAGGGTTGATTTACCTGCTTAAAAATGAAGGTTATAAAGTTACAGCAGCAATTATTGAATAAAACTTTAATTATTTTTTTCCGATTAGCTGCTCAAAAATATAAGGATAAACTTTCGGAACAACTATCTGACATTTAGCGTTTTGAAGAACAATTGTTTTATTGGTTTTTGAAATCAGTTTTACATATCGCAGGTTAATTATCGCCTGTCGGCTTACCCGCAGGTAACAATCGGGAGGTAATTTTGATCTCAATTTTTCAAGATTTTCACGAATAAGCTTTTTTGAGCCATCGGCAAGTTCGGCTGTTGCATACCTTTTTGCCGACCAAAAACAAACAACTTCATCAGCCCCGAAAAACATTTCGCCCGATTCGGTAAGCAAACAAAACCTATCTCCAATTTTTTTTCTCTCAATTATTTTTGAATTTTCATTTTGCTGCAATGCTCTTCCCAACGCAAGCCTCAATTCGTCAGGATTTACAGGTTTATCAAGATAATCGATAGCTTTTAACCGTAAAGCATTCTGAATAAATGTAGCATTGTGGAAAGCCGAAACAAAAATTACAGGCAAGTTTGACGTAAATTCCCTAATTTTCTTTACCATATCAAGTCCCGTCATTCCCGGCATTTCCACATCGAGAAGAACAGCATCGAAAGTGTTTTTGCTCAATAAAAACAGCGCTTCTGCAGGCGTAGACGAAAACTGTACGTCAAAATCAGGAAACAATTCAAGTAGAATGTTTGCCAGATACAAGCGTGCATTTTCTTCATCATCTACAATCAGAATTTTTTTAGTTTTATTCATAAGTAGTGTATTTTTAAAAAATTCAACTTCGCAAATTAAAATAAGAGTTCAGGAGCGTAATTTGAATTAAATTAAAATAAAACTTTTATTTTTTCAACTTTATATTGAACTCTAATGACTTTTTTGGACACAATAGCAACACGTATTTTTTTTACCAAAAATTAGATTTTCGACCACAATAGCTAAAAATATCTTCGAAATTTTTTATCTATGTGAACTTTTTTCTAATGAAGTCGTCTTGACTTTTTAAAGAGTTAAACAATATTTAAAAGAAGGGAAC
>CAYQWD010000449.1:0-2701 GCA_964420955.1 uncultured Paludibacter sp.
TATTATCGGAATAAAAATATCGTTTTCTTCAAAATTATGTATACACTTATAATCGTGGAGTATCACATTAGTGTCCAGAAGAAAATTCTTTTTCACACCTGTCTTTTGCTTTCTTTTTTGCATAAACTTTCGGTTTAATATGTAATTCTGACGTAAAATTAAGCATTTTGTTGGTGCATTTTTTCTCTTTTTAAATTAATATCAAAAATTAACAAATTAAGCATCGTGCATTGAAATTTGACTGAACAGATTTAACTATATTTGCAAATTCTTTTTTACAATGTTTTTTGCATTGATTTTTAATAACTCTTTTACATGATGTTTTGTTCATGTTTAAATTTTTCGAAAATAATAATTTTATAAATAAATGAAATTCAAACAATTAATTTTTTCCGGTATTTTTATAGCTTTCCTTTTAAATTCATGCAGCGAAAAAATAGAAGTTAATTTTTCGTACACTCCCGCAATGCCAAAAACCGGACAAAAAGTAACATTTACTAACACTACTTCCGGCAAAAATGAAGATTGGAAGGCTGAATACTGGAATTGGGAATTTGGAGATGGAGGAAAATCAATGTCAAAAAATCCAACCTATGTTTACAAGAAATCCGGCAAATACACAATTAAATTGCGTGTTGACTCGAATGATAACTATATTAAAACCTTGGATATAACTGTTTTCGATAGTATTCCCACGGTTTATATCAATACCGATTCTATAAAATATTATCAGGAATCGAATTTTAGTGTATTAGTTTATAATCCTTCAAACCTAAGTATGGAGTATGAATGGACTTTTTCAGGAAATGCTAAAAGCAAATCGCTTGTAAACGGTAAAACAAAAAATGCATCACTCAATGTATATTTCGATAAAAAAAACGTGAAAGAAAAAGTGAGTGTACGTGTTAAAATGGCAGGTGAGCTGGATACGCTAATTACAAGGGAATTTTTTGTGCATGATGTAAAGGCGCGAAGCCTTGTTATGGCGCCAAAAAATGGTAAGCTTCTCCGTCAACGTATTTTTAATTTGGGAACCGAAGATATAATGGTAACAAACCTAAACACAGGAAAGCATCCGTTTAATATTTTTGCCGTAAACGATAAATTATATATTTTCGATGCAGGTACAAAAAACGGATTACATGATGACTGGCAAACCGATACATCCGGTGATGGAAAAATCAGTGTGGTTACAATGTCAACAGGGCAGGAAACGGAGATCATAAACAATGCAGGAATGAGTTCAAGGTTTGGTTTCGTAAATGGTTATATTGATCGCGATTATATCTACTGGAGCGACTGGTCTGATTTTTTGTATCGAACACCATTGAATGCCACGCACGGAAAATTTACATGGAATGGCAATTTTGATGATCAAACTACAGTACCTTACTATCTTGTTAAACCCGATCGTTTGGGATATTTCGGGAATGGAATGTCATTCAATCAGCTTTCCGGAGGCGTTACTTATTACGATCAGGCTTTCTTCTGGGCTAAAGGTGGCAATGGAAGAGGAATTTATCGATTTCTGTCAACCGATATACTGAAATCAAATTCAACCGGAAGTGTTGCGCCACCCTCACTTGGTGCAATATTGACAGGCTTTGCTATAAGGGCATTCAGTATCGACAAAGTAAATCAGAAAATATATTTTTCCGCAACAGCTCCGGCCGATAAAATAGGTTTTTGGGTTTCAAACCTGAATGGCTCAGGCACTCAACGTATTGATAATGCTCCGGTGGACGATGAAAATCTTTATATTACGGGCATTGCTATCGACAACAGTTCGAATTCTGTTTTCTGGGCTTATCGAAGTCCAGAAACTCTCGGAAAACCTGCGCCTGCAGGTAACTGGGAAAGTTATTATGCAGCAAATCCAACACATCGTACAGGAATTAAACAGGCAAGTCTGGCTACTTCTTTCAAACCGGCAGGTACAATTAAATATTTTGCTCCGGGCATAGCTGCCTTTGGTATTTCTCTCGATGAGGTGAAACGATAAGAATTCGGGTAACTATCATTGGGTTTTTGTTTAAGTAAATTCAGAATGGATTACATGTATCTTTAATGACAACAAATTGTGGAATCTGTTTGTGTAAAGTGTTGGAGTATACAATACGAAACCCCAAATTGTGATTCGCAAATTCATTGGTTATAAATAATAATGCTATCTTTGCATACTCGAAACCCAATATTGCAGGTAATATCTTGTTTTTAAAATTGAGTTATTTCTACAAATTTTAATTATGCGTTCACCCGAATTAAAGGATTTCATACGCCGCCACAGCAGTTTATTCTGATATATTCCCGAAGATAAAAAGGAAGATTTCAGTGATGAATATCTGATTGAAACGATATTGAATTATAGTGGACTTAAAAACTTCGCGGAGTTTAAGGAACTCCTTGGAGAAGATTATAAATCTAAGGTTTTTTGGATTTAGAAGTAAGGAAGAAACAAAATTATTTTCCCGAGGTATATAATTTTTTTAAAATTATATTTCACCATATATGCACACTGAAAATATTAAATATAAATCATGAGGATTTAACAAAGCATATAAGGGTCTTTAACAGAGAGTTTTATTTGGTTAGAGGTGCTGCAATTGTTCTTTATTTAGGACACAGACGATTTATTGATTTTGATTTCTTGGTACATGACAAAAAATAGAACGCAGATTCCGATAGCTATCGTAAGACTGAT
>CAYQWD010000450.1:0-2689 GCA_964420955.1 uncultured Paludibacter sp.
TTAACATTTTTTTAATTTTTTATAATCGTAAATGGGCTTTTTAAGGCTCGACTAAGTAATGATAGATTTTGTATTTTTGTTCATCGAAACAACATTTATTGAATAAAAAAATTAATATTGATAACATTTTTATCAGCAAGGAATTAAGTTTAAATAATATAAAAACAAAAAAGTAACTCTTCAGGGAGTTTGGAAAAACATTATGAGAAACTGGACATGTATTAAAGAATTCGAAGAAATAAAATTCGAATATTTCGAAGGTATAGCAAAAATCACTATCAATCGTCCGCGTTATCGCAACGCATTTACTCCTGACACAATAAAAGAAATGATTGAAGCTATGAATTATTGTCGCGACAGTCAGGATATAGCTACAATTATTTTGACAGGTGAAGGCGACAAGGCATTTTGCAGCGGTGGCGATATTAACGTTAAGCAAACAGCCGGATATATAGGAAAAGATGGAATACCACGGTTGAATGTTTTAGATTTACAAAAAATGATTCGAAGTATGCCCAAACCGGTGGTTGCAATGGTTAATGGTTTTGCAATAGGTGGAGGACATGTTTTACATGTGGTTTGCGATTTATCCATTGCTTCGGAAAACGCTATTTTCGGACAAACAGGTCCGAAAGTTGGAAGTTTCGATGCAGGTTTCGGCTCTTCTTTCCTGGCGCGAATAGTAGGACAGAAAAAAGCCCGTGAAATTTGGTTTTTATGTAAACAATATTCGGCTGCCGAAGCTTTGGAGATGGGATTAGTAAACTCTGTAGTACCTTTTAACCAGCTCGAAAACGAAACTGTGTCGTGGTGTAAACAAATGATGCAACACAGCCCATTGACTCTAAGAATGATTAAAGCCGGTTTGAATGCTGAATTGGATGGACAAGCAGGAATTCAGGAATTAGCAGGAAATGCAACTATGCTTTATTACATGACTGAAGAAGCCAATGAAGGAAAAAATGCATTTTTGGAAAAACGCAAACCGGATTTTTCAAAATATCCAAAATTGCCATAAAAATGATGTAGTTAAATACTAACTTACAATAACACTAAAAATCCTTTTGATAATAAAAAGCATTGTCAAAAAGTGTTAGTAATTTCTGATTTTTTTTGTTATTTGTAATTTGAGTATCGATTAGTGTAGCGTTACCACACATTGTTGAATAATATTTTAAATTATGATTAAAGCCTGGATTTCAGCTTTTCGATTGAAAACGCTTCCACTCGCACTGTCGAATACAATTATGGGTTCGGCTTTAGCGCTGCATAATGAAGGTTTCCGCTTGTCGGTTTTTTTGCTGGCTGCCATAACCACAATATTGCTGCAGATTTTGTCGAATCTGGCAAATGATTATGGCGATTTTGTGAATGGGAAAGACACTTCTGAACGTATAGGTCCTGAACGTATGGTTCAAACCGGAAAGATTTCACCCAAAAAAATGATTCAAGCCATATTCATAATCGGAATACTTACCATCATTTCAGGATTATGGCTTATAATTATTGGAACGCAGGGAATAGCAGTGAAAAATGCTCTTATTTTTTCAGCTTTGGGATTAGGAGCAATAACGGCAGCGGTAAAATATACTGTAGGTAAAAATCCTTATGGATATCGTGGTTTGGGAGATATTTTTGTTTTTATTTTTTTTGGTTTAGTTGGTGTAGTTGGCACATATTTTCTTCATACGCAATCATACACATGGAATTTACTTTTGCCGGCTTCGGCTATCGGATTGCTTAGTACAGGCGTACTCAACATGAATAACCTTCGCGATTTGGAAGCAGATAAAAAAGCTGGAAAAAAAACCATTGCAGTTATATTGGGAACAAAAAATGCTGTTTATTACCATTTTTTCCTTGTGTCGATTGCCATTTTGTTATCTATAATTTTCACTGTATTTAATTACAAATCACCGTGGCAATGGTTGGTGCTTTTTTCATATCCGATTTTATTTTTTAACTTGAAAAAAGTTTTTACCTATAAAAAACCCATTGAACTTAATTCTGAGTTGGGAAAACTGGCGATGGGAACATTATTATTTGCTATTACCTGGGGGCTTGGGTTAATTCTCTGAAACAGCAATCATCTACAAGTAAATTGTTTTCGAAATTGCATCAGAAAATTCATTTTATCTTATGTATTAATCAAAAAAAATGAATTTCTGATTTTCTTCAAAAAAAATGAAAATGAAAGCATATTTTACGCATTCACAACTTCAATTTAAATTTCCAGCCGAAACTTCTCGCGGAGTTTTGCATCAGAAACCTTCTGTATTTCTTATATTGGAAAAAAACGGATATATCGGGATAGGCGAATGCTCTACAATTCCCGGGCTTAGCATTGATCCGATGGAAAAATATGATAGTAAACTAAACGAAACCTGTGTATTATTGAACGAAGGAGTAGCTGTTTCTAATATCGATTTATCTGAATTTCCTTCAATTGCATTCGGTTTGGAAACTGCCCTGATTGATTTAAATATGAAAGGTTCAAAAAAACTTTTTCCAACAAATTTCACCGAAGGCAAGGCTGGAATTTCAATAAACGGGCTGGTGTGGATGGGAAATAAAGAATTTATGCAACAGCAAATTTATGCAAAAATAGCATCAGGATATCGTTGTATTAAACTCAAAGTCGGGGCTTTGGATTTCGATACCGAACTTGCAATACTTGCCGGTATCAGAA
>CAYQWD010000451.1:0-2682 GCA_964420955.1 uncultured Paludibacter sp.
TTTTAGAATATATCTTCACTTTCGAGTGCACTTGTAGGCACAAACTCCATATAATCGAACATAAATTCACCGCCGCTCAATCCTTTTACTGAAAAAACATGATGCCCCGCAGTACGGAAATTGAATTTTCCGAGTATCCGGCGAAGAATTGCATTGCTGAATCGTGCATTTTCGCCACTTGTCCAGCCGGGTGTAATTACCTTGTAGCAAGCCGGACCCTTCATATACCCTTGATTGCGCATCATCTTATCATTTTCAAATCCGTTAGGATCATCAGGAATAGAACCCGGAAGTTGCCAACCATTTTGAGTAGCTAAAGTATTCAGATTAAGCGGAACGCCACAGGGAATTCCATCGAAATACAACTGTGCAACTCCGCGTTTTCCATTAGTTAGATAACCAAAACGTACTTCGTAAGTTCCGGCTGGTATAGGAGGTGTTATGATTGTAAAATCATAGAGTTTGCCCGAAGTTGCATTAAGGAAAATTTCATCGCCCTGATAATTTTGAAACCTGTGATAACCAGCCAAATAACCTACAACGGTTTGTTCAGAGGAAGATATGCGGGAAATATATCCGCGGGGTAACTGAAAATGCAGACTCGGTTCGTTATACATTTCGGTTATGGTATTTTGTTTCAAACGGCTTCCACGCATATTGTTATTGGTAAGTTCCGGAAAAAAACTCGAAGAGTCGAATCTTAGTCGCTTGGTGGAGAGCATATTCTCAACGTCCTGACTAAATGCAAGTATTCCATTAATTTCATGAAAAACTCCGTTGGTGGCATCGTAGTCATAGCTTCCGTTTACAATTTGTATAACACTTCCAGTTTCAGGTATATGATTGATTAGATTTGTGCGGTTCGAACTTCGTTCCAATTTTATTTCGAGCAATGTATTAGGGCACATTGTTTCAATATATTCGAACATATCTCGTGTTTTCAACATGTGATTAGTATCATAAGCATTGATAAACTTATCGTAATTGAGTTGTTTTTCGATAATATGATAAGCAATAAAACGGTTGAGTGAATTTTTGCGATTTCTTACATCGGTAATACCAGCATCTTCGGGATAAACTTCATCATAAATTTTGGCTGCTTTTGCTTTAAGTCCATTCAAATCTGTTATTCCGTTGGCACTAAAAGTCGCATTGCTTTCCATTAGTACTGTGTATCCGTACTTACGTGATTGAGGCACTTCCTGATAAAACCACTGTCCCATATCTTTAGTTACTGTTACCAAAGATTTATAAAGCGCAGGATTGTAGGAGTCATCTTTTTGCTTAAGCAACGAATCAGCTAAACCTGTAAGAACCAAGGCTTCGTAAAATAATGAAAAGCGTTTATCCTTGGCTATCGCTTCTACAATACCGGCGCGTGTCGGGTCGAGAACTCTGTCGATAATATGTACGAACCCGTTATGTACCCTCACATCTTTGTTCAAAATCAAACCACCCCTTTTTAGAGGCGTTCGATTAACATAAGTAGTGCCGGAATCGGTAAAGGAAATTGAAATGTAGCGCTCGCTCATGGATAAATCGGGAAGTCTTCCATTAACAAAATTTACATATGAAAGCGCTGACCCGTTTATGATATGATCAAAAGCAATAATTTTTAGCGAATCAAGACTAAAATCTGCGAGTGATTTTTTCCCTTTTTCCTGATAAAATTTTTTCATGGCTTCGTTGGTCGGAGCAAAACATGTAAAGTGCCCGTAAGCATTAAGCAAACCTGTTACTTTCGTGGTGTCGAGCAAGCGTGCAAATTCCGTAAAAATTGTGGAATCCTTCAAGTACTGCCCCATCATTCTATCTTTAAAAGTATAAAGATTTTCACCCACATCATCGGGATCGCAAGCTGGCAATACAAATAAAAACACTGCTACTGAAATCAATCCAAGCAGCGTTTTTAAATTATGTTTTAATTTTGAAACTATCATAATCAATTTGATTCGTTTTTTTTCGGTGAATAATTTAATTGTGTTTGAAACATGCAATCATTTTCTTCATCGGGCTTTACTTTCAGATAATCTACCTGCTCGAAGTATCGCCCGATTCTTTGTAATACGGATTTTGTTCCAGTTTCGGGTTTGCCGACAGTTCGGATTTTGCAATTGGCATATACATAGCATCGAGCACAGGAGCTCCAAGCGAAACAGTATTTCCGGTTGATTTATGATCAACAAAATCGTTCAATATAGAAGTATTGCCACTGCGACGGGCATAGCGCACAAGGTCGAACCAACGTTTCCCTTCGAAAAGCAACTCTCTATGCCGTTCGCGAAGTACGAGGCTTTCCATTTCGGCTTTAGTCGAATAATTTACGAACTGAAGTGAATCTTCCGTTTCATTCGAACGCAAATAAGTATGGTTTATAAGTTTTAAAGCGCTTTTGAGGTTATTCTGACCTTCGAGCTGGATAAGCGCTTCGGCTTTCATAAGCATGATTTCAGGCAAACGGTAAATTATCCAGTTGGGAGTAGTGGAGCGCAAAGAGTAAACACTTGATCCATCTATGTTTTCGCGACGCGGATTACCAACATATTTATACACATAAAAACTGCCTCCCGATTGCCAGTAAGCATCTTTTGCTCGTATATCTTTATCACTCTCGATAAGTGTAGAGGATAATTTAAAATTGAATGGTGAATAAGCTCCCGTTTGAGCACGAAATTCATCGTA
>CAYQWD010000452.1:0-2650 GCA_964420955.1 uncultured Paludibacter sp.
TAGTTTGAATTAATTTTTTTAACTTGTTAGATTCCTCACTATGTTCGGAATGACAAACAATTAATAATTTAGGTTTTTTTGAGGAGGCAGGTTGGCGGGTTTATCAGTTTAGCGAAGTTCGTTTTAAAACTGATGTCAGATCATAAATTTTTGTTTATGAATTTAATTCTGATTATGTTTTCTTTGTCCGGTTTTTTTATAATCAGGAAACAGATTGTTAGAAGTCAAAGTTTCAATTCCGTTTCGTAAAGTCCCGTCCCCAATACTGATTCCGAAGCATCGGAACGGGATTCGAGATATCAAAAAAAATCATCCCCAAGGAATTTTGGGATCGAATAATTTGAATAACCGGCTTTATTTCTCGTTATTTTAGTTTTTCAACAACCCCGATAATAATCAAACCCCGCCAAGTTCAATCCTAAGCGGGGTTTCTTTGTTCCCCTCTCCTTTGGGAGAGGGGTTAGGGGTGAGGTATTAATATCTATTCACCAAGGCATTAACTTCGTCGTTCACCAATCTGGCAAAGTCGGCAACTTTCATGGTGCCTTTGTCGCCTTCGCCTTGTTTGCGTACAGAAATTTCGCCATTTTCAGCTTCTTTTTCTCCTACAATCAGCATAAACGGAATACGCTTCAATTCATTATCGCGGATTTTACGTCCGATTTTTTCATTGCGATCGTCAACCTGAACACGAACATCCTGCGAATTCAGAGTTTTGGCTACTTCGTAAGCATAATCGTTGAATTTTTCGCTGATAGGCAAAACCACAACCTGATCGGGTGTTAACCATAGCGGGAATTTACCGGCTGTGTGCTCAATCAGCACAGCCACAAAACGCTCCATAGAACCAAACGGCGCACGATGAATCATTACCGGACGATGCTTTTGATTATCATCGCCTGTATATTCCAATTCGAAACGTTCGGGCAGGTTATAATCCACCTGAATGGTTCCCAACTGCCAGCGACGACCAATGGCATCTTTCACCATAAAGTCGAGTTTTGGTCCGTAGAAAGCTGCTTCGCCCAATTCAATTTTGGCTTTCAAACCTTTGGCAGCACAGGCTTCAATAATAGCGCTTTCGGCTTTTTCCCAGTTTTCGTCCGAGCCTATATATTTTTCTTTGTTGTTTGGGTCGCGCAATGAAATCTGAGCTTCGAAGTTTTCAAATTCCAAAGCGTTGAAAATTATAAAGATAATATCCATTACTTTCAGAAATTCTTCTTTCAGCTGATCGGGGCGGCAGAAAATATGTGCATCATCTTGCGTAAAGCTTCGTACACGAGTTAAACCATGCAATTCACCGCTTTGCTCGTATCGATAAACGGTTCCGAACTCAGCCATTCGCACCGGCAGATCGCGGTACGAACGCGGTTTAAATTTGTATATTTCGCAGTGGTGCGGACAGTTCATCGGTTTCAGCAAGTATTCTTCACCTTCTTCGGGAGTATGAATAGGCTGGAACGAATCTTTACCGTATTTTGCGTAATGTCCTGAAGTTACGTACAACTGTTTGTTACCTATATGCGGAGTCATTACCTGCTGGTAATCGAAACGACGTTGAATTTTTTTAAGAAAATCTTCTAAACGTAAACGCAAAGCGGTTCCGCGTGGCAACCACAATGGTAAACCTTTTCCCACCATCTCGGAGAAAGTAAACAATTCAAGTTCCTTGCCAATTTTGCGGTGATCGCGTTTTTTAGCTTCCTCCAGTAAAACGAGATAATCATCGAGCATTTTCTTTTTAGGAAAAGCGATTCCGTAAATACGCGTCAGCATTTTGCGTTTTTCATCGCCGCGCCAATATGCGCCTGCCACATTCAACAATTTAATGGCTTTAATTTCGCCGGTATTGGGTAAGTGCGGCCCGCGACAAAGGTCGGTGAAATTTCCCTGAGAATACAGCGTAATTGTTCCATCAGCCAAATCGCTGATTAATTCCACTTTGTATTCGTCGCCTTTTGTTTCGAAAAATTTTAGCGCATCTGCTTTGTTGATATCCGTACGAACTATTAATTCTTTACGTGCAGCCAATTCGTGCATTTTTGCTTCAATGGTTGGCAAGTCGTTTTCTTTAATTACAGCCGTTCCAGGGTCAACATCGTAGTAGAAACCGTTCTCGATTGCAGGACCAATACCGAATTTTATGCCCGGATACAACTCCTGAAGCGCCTCAGCCATCAAGTGAGCAGATGAATGCCAATACGCATGTTTGGCTTCTTCATCGTCCCATTTATGCAACTTAATGGCAGCATCGGTTTCGATTGGTCGGGAAAGATCCCAAATTTGTTCGTTTACTGTGATGGCAAGCACCTCTTGTGCAAGACGTGAGCTGATACTTTCAGCTAATTGAAGTCCGGTAATGCCTTTGGCAAATTCGCGCACCGAACCATCGGGAAATGTAATTTTAATCATGTTTATTGAACCTTACAAATGGTTTTTAAATTTTGAAGTGCAAAGATAGAAAATTTTAAGCAAGGTTTGGGCAAAGAACTTTCGTTTTTGAAATCATTTTTTCTGAATGAATTTCATATATTTTAATTGAATGAATAATAAACAGTGCGATTTATTTGACTTGTTAAAAATATTGTATCTCGCAAAGGCCCTTAGTTTGCAGTTAGAAAATATTTAAAGGTTAGTTTCTTACTTT
>CAYQWD010000453.1:0-2645 GCA_964420955.1 uncultured Paludibacter sp.
GGGGAAGGCTGGCACAAACATTGAGTTTTCCTCATCGTTCGGATGTTTGACCTCTCCCCCTGCCCCCTCTCCCAAGGAGAGGGGAAATTCCGCTCTTCGAGGTGGAGTAGGTTTTTCAATAAGATATTTTTTTATTTCAGAAAATACTTTAAATGAATTTTCAATCACTTCCCGATTTGAAAATCTTATAACATCGTAACCTTTTACGTTTAAAATTCTTGTCCTTTCAGTATCACGTTCTTTATTTTCAGTTGAATGATGAATTCCACCATCAACTTCTATTATAACTCGTTTTTCAACACATATAAAATCAACAATAAATTTGTCAACAACAACTTGTCTTTTAAACTTAAATCCGGTACTTTTTCTTCGTAACAACTGCCAAAGCGTTTCTTCTGCTTCAGTTTGATTATGTCTGAGTTTTTTTGCAATAGGTTGTAAAATTCTCCAATTATCTGTTGATGTTGTAAAATACTCAGGACGTTCGTGTTGCGATGTTTCCCTCTCCTCGGGAGTGGGGTTAGGGGAGAGGTCAAAATATGCTGATGATGGCAAGCTTTTTATTTCAAGGTGCTCGAGTCCACTCAGGGACAAATTGAATGATGGCTCTTTCCTTTTTCGAATTTCTCGCCCTTCAATCAATTTCTGATATTCTGCAATATGTTCCGGCGTAGTTCCACAACATCCGCCAATAATATTTACAAGTTTTTCATCGAAATATTCCTTTAACTGGTCTGCCATTATTTCAGGAGACTCGTCATATTCACCAAATTGATTAGGTAAACCGGCATTTGGATAAGCACTTACAAACCATGGCGAATTTTCGCTTAACTCCTGAAGGTACGGTTTTAAGTCTTTTGCTCCGAAAGAGCAGTTAAGACCAACTGAAAGTATTTTCGCATGATTTATGGAGGCGATAAAAGCTCTAATGGTTTGTCCGGACAATGTTCGTCCGCTGGTATCGGCAACAGTTGCCGACAACATTAAATCAACCCGTTTGCCAATTTCGTTCATTGCTTCTTCGGCTGCATAAATTGCTGCTTTCGCATTCAACGTATCAAAAATTGTTTCGATAAGTAACGCATCAACACCACCTTCAATCAGCGCAAGCATTTGTTCTTTATAAGCAGCTACCAAATCGTCGAATGTTACCGCACGGAAAGCAGGATTATGCACATCGGGCGACATGGAAGCTGTTTTGTTGGTAGGTCCAATTGCTCCGGCAACAAAACGGGGTTTTGCAGGATTTTCGAGTGTAAATTTATCAGCTGCTTTTCGGGCTATACGTGCTGCTTCGAAGTTTATTTCCCTAACATAATTGCACAACCCGTAATCCTCCATGGAAATGCACTGAGCATTAAAAGTATTAGTTTCGATAATGTCAGCTCCCACTTCAAGATAAGCACAGTGAATTTCGAAAATAATTTCTGGCTGAGTTAAAACAAGTAAATCATTATTCCCTTTTTGGAGTTTTTCGCAATTTGCAAAGCGTTCACCACGATAATCCTTTTCAACGAGTTTGCGTCGTTGAATCATGGTTCCCATTGCACCATCCAATATCAGGATGCGGTTTTCGAGTTCGGATTGCAGAGTCATATAAAAAATACCCCTCAATCCCCTAAAGGGGACTTTGGGGAATAAAAATTTGAATTATTTTCGATGTCTTGAAAAAACGTAAAACTTATACATTTAGCTTGGCCAGTGGCGTGACTTGGTTTAAATTTTTAACTAATCAAACTTCTTCCTGTCATTTCAGCAGGAATTTCAATGCCGAGAATTGTACAAACTGTTGGAGAAACATCAGCAAGAATTCCGTTTTCAACTTTCGCATTTTTATTCTCGGTAACATAAATAAACGGGACAGGATTCAGCGAGTGTGCTGTATTTGGTGAACCATCTTCATTTTGAGCATTATCGGCATTCCCGTGATCGGCAATAATTACAACCTCGTAATTGTTCGCACGAGCAGCATCAACAACCTTACCCACGCAGCGGTCGACAGTTTCCACAGCTTTCACAATAGCCTCACGCACACCGGTATGCCCAACCATATCGCCGTTGGCAAAGTTGAGAACAATAAAATCGAATTTCTGATTGTTAAGTTCTGCAACCAAAGCATCGGCAATTTCGGGAGCGCTCATTTCAGGTTTCAGGTCGTAAGTTGCCACCTTAGGCGAAGGAATCAGAATGCGTTCCTCTCCCGGAAATTCAGCCTCACGACCACCGGAGAAAAAGAAAGTTACATGTGCAAATTTTTCTGTTTCGGCAATTCGGAGTTGTTTCAATCCAAGATTTGATACATATTCACCCATCGTATTCTGAACATTATCCTTATCAAAAAGTATATGTAATCCTTTAAATGATGAATCATAAGGAGTCATTGTAAAATATTCCAGCGGAATTGTTTTCATTCCGGCTTCGGGCATATCTTTTTGAGTAAGCGCAATGGTAAGTTCTTTGGCGCGGTCGTTCCGGAAATTAAAGAAAATTACCACATCGCCTTCTTCAATTTTTGTAAGCGGATTTCCCTGTACATCTGTCAATACAATTGGTTTAACAAACTCATCGGTTACGCGGGCATCGTACGAAGCTTGCATGGCATCAACAGGATTAACAGCTTTTTCTCCAATGGCATTCACCATAAC
>CAYQWD010000454.1:0-2636 GCA_964420955.1 uncultured Paludibacter sp.
CAAAAACATAACCATATCGGCGTCCTGTTCAATCGCTCCCGATTCGCGCAAATCAGACAATTGCGGACGTTTTCCTTCGTGTCCGGTCCGACCTTCAACTCCACGATTAAGCTGTGAAAGTGCAATAATCGGAATATCCAGCTCCTTGGCTAATCCTTTCAATGAACGCGAAATAATACTTACTTCCTGCTCACGGCTTCCAAAACTCATACCACTTGCGTTCATCAACTGTAAATAGTCGATAATAATGCACTGAATTTTGCTTTCCTTTACCAATCGACGAGCTTTACTCCGAAGTTCAAAAATAGACAAACTCGGTGTGTCGTCAACAAATATTTTTGCATTATAAAGTTGGGTAATATCCCTGTCAAATTTTTCCCATTCAGGCACTGATAGCTGTCCGTTCTTTATTTTGTCTCCCTCGAGCTGACATACATTCATTATCAAACGATTTACCAATTGCACGTTCGACATTTCGAGAGAAAAAATAGCTACCGGAACATTGTAGTCAACAGCCATATTTTTTGCCATCGAAAGAATAAATGCAGTTTTTCCCATTGCCGGACGCGCAGCTATTATTATCAAGTCAGACTTTTGCCATCCTGAAGTAATTTTATCCAGCGTATGAAATCCACTTTTAACACCACTTGTACCTTGCTGCATAGCCGCATGTTTCATTCTGTTGCGAGCTTCTACAATTACCGGATCGATTTGTGTAACATCTTTTTTCAGATTTCGTTGCGAAACCTCAAACAATTTTCCTTCAGCCTCCTGCATCAAATCATCCACGTCAGTTTTATCATCGAAAGCCTTGTTTTGAATTTCGGACGAAATTCTAATTAACTCACGAGCCAAAAACTTCTGAACAATAATGCGTGAGTGATATTCGAGATGCGCTGCCGACGACACTTTTGCAGTTAACAGAGTAATATAATACGGACCTCCTACTTCATCAATATTACCATCGCGCCGTAATTGTTCGGTTACAGTATGCATATCTATCGGCTCCTGATTAATAGCAAGATTCATAATCGATCCGAAAATTTTTTGATGAGCCGGCTTATAAAAACATTCCGGTTTAAGTATTTCAGAAACGATTGAATATGCGTCTTTTTCGAGCATTATAGCTCCAAGAACCGCTTCTTCAAGTTCGGGCGCTTGAGGTGGAAGCTTTCCGTATTCATTCGGCTGAACTGGCGCCGGTATTACAGAATTTTTTTTAAAATTTCGATTATCTGCCATTCATTCATTTTTTTTATTTTCCGCTTTGCAAAATTCAGGGTTTTACTGTAGGGAAATTTTAAATTAAAATTTATGTTTTTTAATAATGTTTTTTGATATTCAAATACTTAATAATTCAAATTCTTAAACATTAATAATATCAATCGCCAAACTGATTAAAAAAAGTAATTTTCTCAGCTTTGCGGTTTCAAAATTAGAAAAGAAAAACCATATTACTTTTTAATAACTATATTTTTGTTATGCTTTTTGTTAACAATAGTTTTCAACATATTGTTGAAAACTATTCTTTTTCACTACTGTCCGACTAAATATCTGAGATTCTTCGCTACGCTCTGAATGACAGCGATTTGCAATTATTTTGGTTGGGAGCTGACTAACTGATTGTATGTCATTCCGAACAAAGTGAGGAATCTAAAGAAGAGAGAAAACTCATTCAACTTATTTTTTGTCGGTCAGTAGTGATTCTTTTTATCAAAAATAATACTGTAATTATTTCGCTCATTATTTTAATTTCGTTACTTTTGATTATAAATTGAAATGTTAAATTTGAAGGCAAGTAGGTTTCTAAAATTATCTCACCATTCAATAAATTTTTTTTTCAAAATCTGTTAATCTCTTACTGCCAACATCAATATAAACAGCATGATCTCATATCCGAATGCAAAAATAAATATCGGACTAAACGTTGTATCAAAACGAACCGATGGTTATCACAATATCGAAACAGTTTTTTATCCTATACCTTTGCAGGATAAATTAATAATTGAAAAATCTGATTATTGCTCAGATTATTGCCTGTCGGTAACCGGAATTGAAACCGGTTCTGATTCTGAAAAAAATCTTATCATCAAGGCTTACAGATTACTTCAAAAGGATTTCAAATTACTTCCACTTGACATTACGTTAATAAAAAAAATTCCGGTTGGCGCAGGATTAGGCGGGGGGTCCTCTGATGCAGCATTTATGCTGAAAATGCTGAATGAGTTAGCTGGCTTGAAATTAACCAACAAAAAACTCCAAGAGTATGCAACCCAACTTGGCGCTGATTGTCCGGTTTTTATACACAACAAACCTGTTTTTGCCACCGGAATCGGTAATGAATTCGAGCCGATTTCGTTAAAATTAAAAAATTACTATTTGGCGATTATTAAACCCGATATATTTGTATCAACTCAAGAAGCTTACAGTTTAGTAACACCACGCAAACCGAACCAAAATTTAAAAGAACTCATAAAACTTCCTGTTTCCCATTGGAAAGATGTAATTTGCAACGATTTTGAAAAATCCGTTTTTGAACAATATCCACGCATATCAGAAATTAAAAATCAATTGTACAAAGACGGTGCAATGTACGCCTCCATGTCGGGATCAGGCTCGGCAGTTTACGGTATTTT
>CAYQWD010000455.1:0-2604 GCA_964420955.1 uncultured Paludibacter sp.
AAGTCTGTTTCGCCCAACCTGAATTCTTCGGGTTTAATCGAAAAAATCGATTTATTCAATTTTGCCTGCATCGATTGCAGATTGATTTCATAAGCATTATCGGGTTTAAGAAAATTACCTTTTACCGTAAAATTTTTTACATCAGGCTTAAAATTAATTTCGAGGAGATCAAAAATTTCCAATACCGGAAGATAAACCGAATTGTTGTTATAATCATAAAGGCTGTTTACATAATAATTGCCCACAGCAGGATATCTGAATGCAAGAAGTACTTCCTCCTGTTGAGCATTTGATTTAAATGGGAATGCAAAAAAACAGAGAAACACCAAAATAAATGCGATAATATTCCTGGCACGATGCTCAGCCTGTAAAAACATATACTAAACAGTGATTACATAAAAATTAAACTTCCTGATTTTAATGTATAAATAAAAATCAGGAAGATTATATAAATTTTATCCGACTTTTAGTAGAAATTAAAAAGCACTATTTTATTGTAACTTTCCTTTTGTGTTCGATGCGCGGAGCTTGAACTAAATCACTTGCCATCATGTCGTTGCGTTTAGTTTCAAAACTAAGTTCAAGCGTATAATCGCCGGGGCTCACTTTTTCTGTATTCAAATCCAAACGACGAATCTCATCGAAATATACAGTAGTTGTGCTTTGAGCTTCGGCTACCACTTTGCCCTTGCTATCTTTGAGTTTGGCATACATACTACCCAGAAAAGGAGCGTTACCTGTACGTTCAAGTCGGGGACGCAACTCAAGAAGTTTTTCTTTTTGTTTTATATCCAGATTTTTGATAATAATACCTGTGTTAACTTTTCCTTTTTGGTAAAATACTGCTGTAATTTGCTCAAAATTGAAATTGATTTTTGTACCAATGCCGGTTGCAGTTTGCTCTGATACTTCAGCAGCTTGCGGTTTTGCCATTACTTTCATGCGGGTGAAGAAAAAACCCTCCCTCCTGTTTTGTCCCGGAATTATTTGTAAACGTACTGTGCGATTCTCGCCAGCCTTCAGTATAAAAGTTCGCGGAAATGCGCGTACCATGTTATCCAATGCATATTTTTTAAAAGAGGCTGTATCGTTGTAATTCATAACCAGATTACCTTCAGCATCGCTTCCGGGATATCCGAATACAAAGCTGATAGTAACTTCATGTGGAGTCTGACTGTTGTTACTTACATATAAATTTCCAATTCCGCTGTTTTTATCAATAAAAACAAAAGAAGGCGCTAAAGCAATTTGTGCTTTTATAAAGCTTGATATAGTTAGCGTTATGCACAAAAAAGTAATAAGTATTGATTTTTTCATAATGACATGAATTTGAATAAAAATTTGTGTTTGTTTGTGTTGTGTATGTGTTTATTAAAAATATGGCAACAAATATACCAAAAATTTATAAAATACAATATCTTTCACTGCATCATTGTGCGAAAAGCATGAAATATTGGTAAAAATAAGAGAGTTATGAAAAAAAACATATAACTAAACTGCAATCTTTTCAAAGTCGAAGACTTGAAAAAGTTTCTTCAATTTAAAGCATTTTAAAAAACGTTCAAAAATCTTCGATGTTTTGAAGTTAGTAGCTATCATAAACTTTTCAAAGTCGAAGACTTGAAAAAGTTTCTTCAATTAAAAAGCATTTTAAAAAACGTTCAAAAATCTTCGATGTTTTGAAGTTTTTTTTACAGCTGCACAAAACAAAAAAAGTGGCAGCAAAATGCTACCACTTTTTGTTTTTGCTTAACATAAATTTTTAATTGTATGTTGCAGTAAGAGTGATATTAGCAGTATAATTGCCAATTGCTTGATTTGCTGTAGGCTTTACTGTACCACCAATGAAAACATAAATACCATTTACACTTTCAACAATATTATCCGGAAAAGTAATATCTGTAGTTCCGTTAATGAATGTAGTACCGGCAAATGAATTAGCAATATGCCAGCCATAAGTATAATCTTCAATTAAGAGATTATTTGAACCATTCACCAAATTAGTTGGAGTTGTGAATGTCAAATCTACATTTGTTCCTTTTGCAGCGGAAACTAAAAAGCGACCAGTTGTTTGCGTACCTTGTTGAGGTAATCCTGTTACATTATTAGTTAATCCGATTGTTTTGTTTGCACCTTGCGCTACTAATCCAAAATCAAGATCTACCTGTTTTGTTACAGCCATAGACTGAACAATTTCAGCTTTACCTGATGCAATTGCATTAGCTGTGTTTTGAGCTACTACACTAACCGTTAAGCCAATCATAAATAAGATTGTAAGAAAAGACTTTTTCATTTTTTTGAAATTTTTGAATTTTTTGCAATTTTGAATTTTTTGTAATTTGAAATTTATTAGTAATATGTAATTTGTTAGCAATATGTAATTTGTTAGCTTAATATAACAATAATTTGTTTTTAAAATTATAATTTTACATTTAATCTATAACAATTTTCAATTAACTTGAAAACTTAATTTGTAATCATTACAAGAAAAAATTTTATCAAAGATAAATGCAATTTTGGTAAATTACATTATTATAAAAACATAAATAACATTATATATTTTTTTTTATTATATGTTTACATTTGATAGCTCTACTGACCGAT
>CAYQWD010000456.1:0-2599 GCA_964420955.1 uncultured Paludibacter sp.
GTAGGGCGCAGTAACCGTAAAGCGTATTGTTATTTGATGGCTCCGGAAATGTCGTTGCTTACGCCCGATGCCCGCAGGAGATTGCAGGCAATTGAAACTTTCTCGGAATTAGGAAGCGGATTTAATATTTCCATGCAAGATTTGGATATTCGTGGAGCCGGAAATATGCTTGGCGCCGAACAAAGTGGTTTTATTGCCGATTTGGGTTACGAAACTTATCAGCGAATACTGAATGAAGCCATGCTTGAACTCAGAGACGAAGAATTTTCAGAATTATTTGACGAAGAACGCGTTAAAAACGAAAATTCATCTGTTTTTGTGAACGATTGTCAGATTGATACCGATATTGAATTACTTTTTCCCGACGATTATATAGAAAATGTTTCGGAGCGTATAAGTTTGTATCGTGAGTTGGATGCTATAGAAAACGAAGAGTCTCTTATGGATTTTGTGATTAGGTTACGCGACCGATTTGGCGAAATTCCTGAAAAATCGCTAAGCCTGATTGAAGTTGTCAGATTGCGTTGGCTGGCAATTAAGTTTGGAGTGGAGAAACTTGTCCTGAAAAATGAAAAAATGACCGCGTTTCTGGTTTCGAATCCGCAGTCAGTATATTATCAATCCGATTTTTTTGGCCGAATGCTTCGCTATATTACCAATAATCCACGCCGATGCCAGCTTCGTGAACAAAACGCAAAACGTTCAGTGGTAATATCGCCAATAAAAACAGTAGAAGAAGCGAAAAAAGTATTTGAAACTTTTTAGAGTTGGTGAATCCTTCTGATATTTCGGAATTAGAATAGATAAAATATCACTACTAACCGACTAAACATTTGAGATTCTTCGCTACGTTCTGAATGACAATGCTTTGTGTTGATTAAGGTTGGGAGGAATCTAACAAGCTAAAAAAAATAATTCAAACTATTTTTTATCGGTCAGTAGTGATAAAATATGAAATTTTCCCAGTTGTCTCAATACATTTTACGGGTTGAGCAAAGTTAATGTCCAAATTATACATATTTCATTATAAACAATGCAGTTCATGGATTTGAGCTAATGATTTTTAAATCTTTGTACAACAAATTGAAACTGAATTCTTGTTTTTTTTCTACATCAATATAGTTTGCCAGAATACGTTAATTATTTTTTTTCGAAGTGGTGTTTGTCAAAATTTCGTCGGAAATGATAACCCCAGGTAAATCCGAACGATTTAAATTTTTCAACAACAGGATGTTCCGGTGTAAGTGTTCCGGGAGTTTCGGGATTGTAAACAGCGCCTTCAGGTACATTTTTCCGGTGCAGGTAACCATGTTTCCAAATAAGAGGATTTTGCATGGGATTTATATCGATAGCCATTCCCTGAGCATGTTTTGAGTAGGAAACATTCCGATAACAAAAGCTGTACGTATTATTTGCTTCCATTGAAAGTTTATCCTTCCAGTTAAAACGTACAATTGGCACAGCCTGAAAAACCGGAAATTTTACTTCAAGCATGAAATCAAATATTTCAGCAATTTCTTTTGAAATTTGTTTGTTCGTCAGTATCTGTCCCTGATGAATTTTTCCATCCATCGAATAATATTTTACAGTTATCAGCTCAAGTTGTTGGATGATGTGTTCTGGAGCTCTTGTTCCGGCAATTGCTTCCTCGAAAGTGTAGTTGCAGTCTATGATTGTAGTGTCATTTAAGGTTGAAGTATTGATAATTGTTTTTTCAGTTATTTTGTTTTTTTGATTGCAACTACTTAATGATATAATGCAAGAAATAATATAAATAAATCGTAATAAAGAAATTAATTGATAAGTAATATTTTGAATTTGCATGATTAAAAATTTTTCTTGTACAAAATTACGTCTAAATTTCTTATTTTAATATTATCTCTATAGTATGATTCAATTGTGTGTTGATAACTTACGAAAATTCAGTACAAATACAGTAAAAATTTATATTACTTTTGTGTGATATGATAAAATTTTTTTATGCAGCTCAATTCGCTTTCCATAATCAACTTTAAAAATATCACATCGGCCGATTTGCAGTTTTCACCCAAACTGAACTGCTTTATCGGTGATAACGGCATGGGAAAAACAAATATTCTGGATGCAATTTATTATTTGTCTTTCTGCAAAAGTCATTCTTCGGCTGTCGATTCTCAAAACATACTTCACGATGCCGATTTTTTTATGATTCAGGGTAAATATTCGTTGAAAAATAATATCGAAGAAATATCCTGCGGTATGAAACGCCGGCAAAAAAAACAATTCAAACGCAATAAAAAGGAATACGAACGTTTGTCCGACCATATCGGTTTGCTGCCGTTGGTACTTGTTTCGCCGGACGATTCAGCGCTGATTTCGGAGGGAAGTGATGAGCGTCGCAAATTTATGGATGGAGTAATATCGCAGTTTAATCATACTTATCTGGAGTATTTAATCAATTACAACAATGCTCTGCAGCAACGAAATGCCTTGCTGAAACAAGAAATCATGCCCGAGGCTGCGCTTTTCGAAATATGGGAAGAACAACTTGCGTTTTTCGGTTCTTATATATTTGAACAGCGGCACGAATTTATTGATCAGTGTGTTCCGATATTCAATA
>CAYQWD010000457.1:0-2577 GCA_964420955.1 uncultured Paludibacter sp.
AGCACACCGGGAAACTCAACAATGGCTGCCGTGCCGGAAGTAGAAAGCCACGAAAGCATGTGCATTGTAAATGCGAGGTCGGCTTTGCTCTTTGGAGCAAGCACTCCGGCAGGCGAAAAACGAGGGTCGTTAATCAAAAGCGGGTTTGCATCACCTTCCCATTTTATTGAATAGGGAGGATTTGAAACAATACAATCGAAAGGCTCATCGTCCCAATGTTTGGGTTCGGTAAGCGTGTCGCCGTGGGCAATATCAAACTTTTCGTAATTAATATCGTGCAAGAACATGTTGATACGGCAAAGGTTGTAGGTGGTAATATTGATTTCCTGACCATAGAAGCCCTGCCGAACATTTTCTTTACCCAGCACTTTTGCAAATTTCAACAACATTGAACCAGAGCCACAGGCAGGGTCGTAAACTTTGTTTACCTGTTTTTTACCAACAACCGTTATTTCGGCAAGCAATTCGGAGACCTCTTGAGGGGTAAAAAATTCACCTCCTGATTTACCTGCATTGCTGGCGTACATGGTCATTAAAAACTCGTAAGCATCGCCAAAGAGGTCGTTGGTGTTGTCCTGATAATCGCCCAACTCCAAGCCACCAATTGAGTCTATAATTTTGACTAAAGTTTCATTTCGTTTTTGAACTGTAGCCCCCAGCTTGTTACTGTTTACATCAATATCATCAAACAAGCCCCGCAAATCATCTTCGCTGTCGGTGCCTTTGGCAGAGTTTTCAATATTCTTGAAAACATTGCTCAATGTTTCATTAAGATTGGCATCATTCTTGGCTTTGTTCCATACATTCACAAATAACTCCGAGGGCAAAATATAAAAGCCTTTTTCTTTTAATGTCTCGGCTCTACCAAGTTCAGCATCTTTGTCGGAGATTTTGGTATAATCGAAATTTGCGTTTCCGGTTCGCTGTTCTTCCTTATTGATATATGAGGTAAGGTTTTCAGAAATAAACCTGTAGAACAGCATGCCCAGTACATAGGATTTAAAATCCCAACCGTCAACACTGCCTCGTAAATCGTTTGCTATTTGCCAAATGGTACGGTGAAGTTCTTCCCGTTCTTGTTCTTTTGTCATTATATATTGAATGTTTTATTTGGATTATTATTCATTTGCAAATGATTTGTTTTTTAAAGGACAAATGGAACTCGCCATTAAATCTTTTGTTGAAAAAAAGAATTTGTTTACTCATGGCTCGTTTCATTTTTCAGATTTTTCAAAACAATACTTAAAGCATTGGTTGCTAATTCTTTTTTGTCATCAATGAGTGAAAATATTTGGTCAGCAAGCCAAAGGGTTAATAATTCCTTTTCGTCTGTATTAAGAAGCTTTGCAATTAACACAACCTGTTCTCGCTTTGAAGGGCGGTCGCCTCGCTCAATTTTGCTGTTCATGGGTGTGTCAATTTCCAATGCTGAGGCTAATTGGAGTTGGAGCAGTTGTTGGTTTTCTCTTAATCGTCTGATTTTATTTGCGGATAGCATAATCATTCCAATATGGGATTTTGTTTTTTTTAATTGTCAGAATATGGCAAAGATAAACAATTGTTCACATACAAAACAGGTGAAAAAGAAAAGATTTCAACATAAAAAAATGCAAAGAAAATACTTCTAATTGACAAGTTGTGATAAAAGGATAAAAAATGACAAATTATTGCTACTTCGGTCAGGTTCATAGCCAAGGTTATTTACGATATTGACCTCACCCCAACCCCTCTCTGACCTCTATCCCCCTTCGGGTACTTTCTCCATTTGGAGAAAGTAAATCGGAATATGGCATAATGAGAGGTGAAAGAGCTACTTTTTATATTGGTTTTGTGCGTAATGGTGGATTAATCCTGCTTTTGCGAAACGGGCAATTTGTTTCTCGGCTGTTTTGTCCGGGATATTCAAATTCTTAGCCACTGCCAGATAAGTCTGGCGGTCAAATTCAGCAGGTAAAGCATCCAATAGTGGGCGTTTGTGATTTAACGGCTGCTGTGTTGCGGTATAGTTGGGCAACTGCTCAAAATGTATGCTGCGTGTAAAACCAGCACTTTTACTATTTCCATCACTGTATAGAAATCACAGTCATTACAAACCAGCACAGACAAAACTTCGCCTGTATCAATGATTCTGAGAGCGGTCATAATCATTGCCAAACAGAAAATATTCAGACCAAGGCGGCGAATACTGCCCACATAATCATCTCTCGCTACGTACAGGTAATAAGACGACCATTATCAGTACAAACCTAACCTTCAACTCCTTGGAGCGAGATTTTTGGAGATCCTGTATTAACTGTAACATTTGTCGACAGAATGATACACAAGGCGCATCTTGTAAATATGAACGGAGATTCCTACAGAGTGTGAGAAACAAAACAAATTAATCAGAAATGAAAATGAAAAAAATTAAAAAAACTGCTCAGGGGTGATTTTAATTAAAAGAAATGGTATACTTTTGACATGAAATACCGGTACACATTTCAATTAATATAAATAATAAATCTAAGTACATGACAAAAATTTATATATATATGATTTTGAAGAAAATAGAACGCTGATTAAACGGATTTTAATCTC
>CAYQWD010000458.1:0-2571 GCA_964420955.1 uncultured Paludibacter sp.
ATACTCGAAGTGCCGCCTGTGTGAGTATGGCTGTTTATCACCAGGAGTAAAGCGCCCGAAGCGCCCACCAAAACCCCAGTTGCTTTCATTAAAGTTATTGGTTCTTTCAGTATTAATGCAGCAAACAACATGCTAATAAGCGGTAACATTGTTACAATGATTGAAGCTTCTATTGCACCGGTTTTGGATAATCCGATGATAAACGGGAACTGATTTATTGTAAGGGCAAAAAATGCAGCACCAAAAAACAGTAATATGTCCTTGATGGGTACTTTTTCTGTTTTTAAGAAAAACGATGCTAACCAAAAAAGTAACATTCCACCACCAATGCGAAAGGATGTCATAACTATTGGATTTATGATGTCAGGAATCAACGAACGGGAAACTGGATTATTCAATCCGAAAAAAATATTTGCCGTAAGTATGGATAAATGTCCTATGGATTTTTTGTTCATCATAAGTTACAAAGATAATTGTATTTTTGACGAAACAGAAAAGTACTTCAGTTGCGTTTTGTATTTTTTGAAATCATCAAAACTTAAAAGGAATTAAATTTGTTCATTTGATGAATAGTTTTTAGTTTTGTAAAAAATCAATTCATTTGCCTTTTCGAGTGTAAAAATACATTACTTTTTTTAAGTGATAACTCAATTGGGGAGGCATTTTGAAACAAATTCAATCAACCATGTTAAAAACAAATCCTAAATCGCAGCATTCACTTTTCCCCGAAGAAAGTTTGTTAAGGGAAGTTACGAATCAACGCCAGTTAATTATTGGATTGCCACAAGAAAATTCCGATATTGAAACCCGACTTGCATTAACTCCAGAGGGAGTGGCAATAGTTGTAGAAGAAGGACACAAGGTTTTTGTTCAGCGCAATGCCGGATTGCCCATGTCATATACCGACCTTCAATACAGCGAAGCAGGCGCTGTAATTGTGGAATCGGCTTCGGAGGTTTTTAATGCTGATATTGTGCTGAAAATTGCGCCTCCAACCATTGAAGAACTGCAGTTAATGCATCCGCGTGCAACTGTTTTTTCCATGCTTCAATTGAGCAATCTGTCGGCAGAGTGTATAAGATTTATGATGAAGAAAAAAATAAATGCCATGGCTTATGAGCTTATTAAAGATGAACAAAAGGCATTTCCGGTAGTTAGTTCGGTTTCGGAAATTGAAGGCGCCACTGCTATAAGCCTTGCAGCAGAGTTAATGAGCAATGAACGGGGTGGAAAAGGATTGTTGCTGGGAGGTATTGCTGGTGTTACTCCCACTGAAGTGTTAATTTTAGGGGCAGGCATAACCGGAACAGTTGCCGCACGCTCAGCGCTCGCGCTTGGAGCGCAGATAAAAATATTCGATCACGACATCAATAAACTTCGCAAAATTCAGCATTATCTGGGACAGCAGGTTTTCACATCTGTAATACATCCAAATGTATTGATTAAGGCGCTCGCTTCAGCCGATGCTGTAATTGGAAACCTTCGTTATATTAATGGTTCGGAAAGATTTATGGTGTCTGAAGAATTGATAAAAACCATGAAGCAAGGCGCAATCATCATTGATTTAAGTGTTGATCAGGGTGGATGTTTCGAAACATCTGAATGTCGTACGCTGAAAAATCCCACATACGAAAAATTCGGTATAATTCATTATTGCGTTCCTAATTTATCGGCGCGTGTGGCCAGAACTACTTCCATTGCCTTAAGTAATATTTTTGCTCCCATGTTGTTGAAAATTGGAAATTCCGGAAGTGTAAAACAGGCAATTTTTGAAAGTTCTGGGTTCAGAAACGGAGCTTATATTTACAGTGGAGTGCTTGTTAACAGACTTATCGGCACTTATTATGGAATTCAAGCCAATGATATCGGACTGCTTTTAGCAGGTTATTGATTCCTGATTTATAAAACCCGAAAATTCAAGTTATCAGGATTTTTTTTGTTAAAAATCCGCTGGATTATTATACTCAAAAACGAAACGGCAGATAAAATTATTACTTTTGTGTCCCGATTTTAAAATTCAAATGATTGAAAGTGTTAAAGACATACAACTAAGCGAAGAAGACATCATTCAGCAAGAATTTGATGCCTTACTGAATGATTATCTCAACTCAAACCATCGCAAAAAAGTAGAACTGATAACACGTGCTTTTCAATTTGCCAACAGTGCCCATAAGGGAATAAAGCGCCGTTCGGGCGAGCCATACATTATGCATCCGCTGGCTGTAGCGCGTATTGTCTGTTCTGAAATTGGCATGGGTTCAACTTCTATCAGCGCTGCGCTATTACACGATGTGGTTGAAGATACAGATTATACGGTAGAAGATATTCAAAATCTTTTCGGTAAAAAAATTGCAGATATTGTTGATGGATTGACCAAAATTTCGGGAGGAGTTTTCGCAGAAGAAGCATCGAAACAAGCTGAAAATTTCCGAAAATTATTGCTGACAATGTCGGAAGATATTCGCGTGATTATCATAAAAATTGCCGATCGTTTACACAATATGCGCACTTTGGGATCGTTGCCCGAGGCAAAACAGCTCAAAATTACAGGCGAAACGCAATACATTTATG
>CAYQWD010000459.1:0-2566 GCA_964420955.1 uncultured Paludibacter sp.
CTAACAAGCTAAAAAAATTAATTCAAACTATTTTTTATCGGTCAGTAGTGAAAAAAAACATACGTTTTTTACATAAAATCAACTTTGTTCCAATTATATTATTATTTGCGGAATTGCTAACCCTTCTTCCGTTTCCGGTATTCTTTTGGCGCGCATCCCATGGTTTTGGAAAAAACCCGGCTAAAATAAAACGGGTCATTAAAACCTGTCATACCGGCAATTTGATTAATTTGTAATTCAGAAAAATCCAAATGATGGCAGGCAGCCTGTATGCGAAGCTGATTGAAATAACTCAATGGCGCATAACCGGTTTTTTTGCGAAATAAAAGACTGAAATGAGACTCAGACAATCCCAAGTATTCAGCAACATCTTTCAGTTTTAATTGTTTTTGAATATTTTCACGCATAAAATGAATTGCTTCATCAACTGTATCGCGAGTTGATTGACGATCGGATTGACTTCGGCGAAAAGCGCTGAGAAATTTGAGCGTTCCCAGAAAATGAAAAAAAACTGTTACGCTATAATTCAAATTATGAAAGCTATAACCGTTTTTCAAGATCTTAAAAATATCTTCGAACAATTCAAGTCTTTCGCTTATTCGGGAATCCTTTTCTACGTTTATTTTTACAGGTTTTTCCATGTCGCAGCTAAAATAATCAGCCAAAATTCCATCAAAATGTATCCAATAAATCGTCCATGGATTTTCCGGCGAACTGCCATAACTGTGCGACTTGTTTTTGAGCAATATTACAACTTCTCCTCCCGTTAGCTTCTGCTTAATTCCATTTATTTCAATCCATCCTTCACCATCAATACAGTACAATAATATATACTGACAGACTTCATTAGCGCTTCTGCTGCGGTAATGATAATCTGCATTCGGATAAAATCCAATGTCGGTAATATACAATAACCGGCCTAAACTTTCATTCCTGAATTCATTTACAACCGATGCCGGAAGTACTATTGCCCTTTCGCCCCGAAAACCGCTTTTTATTTTTACCATTTTTGTTGCATTATACATTACAAAAATAATAAAATAATCCATGTTTTAAGTAAGTTTTTCTATTTTCAAAACTGAAAAAAATAAACTACTTTGCAGAAGTTTTTTATTAATCGAAAAAATACATTATGAATAACATCAATAAATCATACGTTTTTGCAATTTCGATGGTTTCTGCCATGGGCGGTTTGCTTTTCGGATACGATTGGGTTGTGATTGGCGGCGCTAAACCTTTTTACGAACGATTTTTCGATATTGCAGGTTTACCTGTATTGCAAGCATGTGCAATGAGTTCAGCGCTTGTTGGTTGTATAATTGGTGCCGTTTCCTCCGGTTTAATTTCAGATAAATACGGTCGGAAAAAGCCTTTGTTGTTAGCAGCAGCATTATTTACCATATCAGCATTAGGAACAGGATTAGTTTCTCATTTCAATTTATTTATTTTTTACCGTATGCTTGGAGGCGTAGGAATAGGTCTGGCTTCGGCACTTTCGCCCATGTATATTGCCGAAGTTGCGCCGGCACGAATGCGTGGTGGGTTTGTTTCTCTCAATCAGTTTACCATCGTAATCGGAATTCTTGCTGCTCAAGTTATCAATATGATGATTGCTGAAACTGTCCCTACTGATGCTACCGATGCTTTTATAAAAGAGTCATGGAACGGACAAACAGGCTGGCGATGGATGTTTATGGCTGAAGCAGTACCTGCATTTTTATTTTTTATACTAATAATGTTGTTGCCCGAGAGCCCGCGCTGGCTGGTAAAGGCAGGCTACGCTGAAAAAGCCATACCCACACTTACACGTATTGGTGGCGCAGAATATGCCTTAATGGAAATTGAAAATATCCGCGAAACATTGAATATGGTTTCTGAAAAAGGAAATCTGCGCCACTTATTTAAAAAATCATATCGGCTTATTATTGTTATCGGAGTTTTTCTTGCAGTTTTCCAGCAATGGTGTGGCATCAATACAGTTTTCAATTATGCCGATGAGATTTTTTCTGCTGCAGGTTATGGTGTGAGCGATATGCTTTTCAATATTGTGATAACAGGAACAGTTAATCTGGTATTTACACTTGTGGCTATGTTCACAGTAGATAAATGGGGACGTAAAAAACTTATGATACTTGGCTCAGCCGGTTTGGCTATGACGTACCTTTTACTTGGAAGCGCTTTTTATTTCCAACTTAAAGGAATTGCGGTTTTATCATTAGTTATTATTGCAATAGCAATTTATGCCATGTCGCTCGCACCAATTACTTGGGTAATCTTGTCCGAAATTTTTCCAAACCGAATTCGTGGCGCTGCAATGGCATTGGCTACTTTTGCCCTTTGGTCAGCCTGTTTCGTGTTAACATATACTTTCCCGTTATTAAATGCAGCTTTGGGAGCTTCAGGCACATTTTGGGTTTATGCATTTATTTGTTTAGCGGGTTTTGTCTTCATTATTTTAAAACTGCCCGAAACAAAAGGAAAAACACTCGAAGAGATAGAGAGAAAATTAATGAACCATAACCCCTAAAGGGAAATAAGAAATATTCCTTAGTACATGACAAAAAAA
>CAYQWD010000460.1:0-2562 GCA_964420955.1 uncultured Paludibacter sp.
AATATTTTATGGGAGTTGAAGTAGTTTCAACAGACACATACAGCCCGGAGGATGATAATATCAATATTCTCTTCCGCGATGGGACAGTAAAAGACATAGCCGATGCATCGGATATGCTGAATATTCAGGTGCTTACAAAAAAAGTGGAGAAACATTTCCTGTGTTATTATAAAATCTGAAATGTGTTTTATTGATTTATGAAAATTGATAAAACACCTGAATCGATAAAAATTGAAAACCTTGTTCACTTGTATTCCGAATGTTTTTCGAAAGGGTTATCCGAACAATATATCGATTTAAATGAGTTGCGATTATATCTGAAACGTTTTCTCGAATGCGGAAAAATTATTTCGATAGTTGATCAAACTAATTTGGTTGGAGCTTTATTGGCTATTCCTATTGGTTTTGATAACGATTTTCCTGCTGAATTGAAAACGGAATTTTATGGGAGAAATGTTTGGTATATAGCTGAAATTTGACCTGTCCGATAATATTTTTGCAGCAAATTCACGAAAGATTGAACGAAGGCGGTGTTTTAATGCTAACATCAACTTACGATTGGGAACTCAACAACATAAAACGCGAACATTGGCCCGGAGGTTTTAAAAAAGATGGCGAACCTGTAACTTCGTTCGAGGGAATAAAGGAAATTTTGAGTAAAAATTTCACACTCGAAAAAGAACCGATGAATCTTCAATTTACTTCATGGAAAAACTGCGGAAGTGAAAACATCGGAAGTTACCGTTTGGAAGAAAAAGATGCAATGAAAATTATAATGATAATTAGACTTATAGATTAAGTCTCAAATAAAAGTTTTAATTCTTTAATTAATAGTTACCAATTTGGTAATTATATATTATCTTTGTAACGTAAAAAAATATATCAGGTAATGAGAGTAATTGCAAAGAAGGTTTTAAGAGAATTTTGGGAAAGGTATTCCGATTCTGAAGAACAGCTCAAAACATGGTATAATGAAGCGTTAAAAGCAAAATGGGAAAATCCCGTTGATATAAAAAAAGAGTATCCTAAAGCGAGTATTTTAAAATCAGGCAGGGTGGTATTTAATATTTGCGGTAATAAATACCGCTTAATTACTCAAATAAACTACTTGCGTCAATGGGTATTTATCCGATTTATTGGGAATCATAATGAATACGATAAAATTGATGCAGAAAAAATTTAAAAGTTATGAATATACGTCTTATTAAAACGGAACAAGATTATCAGGAAGCTTTAAAAAGACTCGAAAAAATATTTGATGCTTCAAAAGATTCGCCTGAAGGTGATGAAGCTGAAGTTTTAAGCATTTTAATTGAAAAATATGAGGATGAATTTTATCCAATAACTTCACCGGATCCGATTGAAGCTATAAAATTTCGTATGGAACAAATGGATTTATCAAAAAGTGATTTGGCTGAAATAATTGGGTACAAAAGTAGGGTTTCTGAAATTTTTAACAAAAAACGTAAACTTACTTTGGACATGATTCGTAAGTTACACCATAACTTAAATATTCCTTATGACTCACTAATAGTCGACTATAAATAAATATATATTTACCATTTTTACTATTTATCATTTAATAAGAATATTAAATTACAGCAAAACTTGTTTTGCTCTGCAAAAATAAGATAAAACTGTGGCAGATTAAATAAATAGTTGTAGGAATAATATTATTGTAGTAGCATATATACATTTTAAACCACTATTAGAAAACTTAGATTTAAAAAATCATTTTACTTTAAAAACAATGGAAACTACCCGTCAACAAAAAATATCGCGAATGCTTCAGAAGGAGCTTGGCGAAATCTTTCTGCTTTACGCCCGTGAAATTCATGGAGTATTAATAACTGTAACCGGTGTACGAATAAGTCCCGATTTAGGTGTCGCACACGTTCATTTAAGTGTTTTTCCAAGCCAGAATTCTTCGGATGTTTTAAAAAGAGTTCAAACCGATGCCAAATCAATCCGCTTCGATTTGGGCAAACGTGTCCGCTATCAATTACGCATTGTTCCTGAACTGCATTTTCACATCGATGATTCACTGGATTATATCGAAAACATCGACAATCTGCTCAAAAGCGATCCGCCTTCGCCGATAAGTGAAGAAAACACTGAGCATTAATTCTGATTTTTAAAAGAATCCAATTCTGCATTAATGAAATCAGAAGGAATTAATAATACTGATAATAAAAGAAACTCCATGTTATTTTCATTAGAAATAGCATGGAGGTATCTTTTTTCAAAAAAATCGCACAACGCCATAAATATTATTTCCGGCATTTCTTCGTTTGGCGTAGCTGTTGGAACTATGGCGCTGGTTGTTGTACTTTCGGTTTTCAATGGCTTCGAATCTTTGGTGTCCGGTATGTTTTCGGCTTTCGATCCCGATTTGCGCATTGAAATTGCCGAAGGAAAAATTTTTGATGTAAGCGATGAATCTGTTCAAAAAGTTAAAAACCTCCCCGAAATTGAAATATTCACAGAAGTTGTACAGGAAAATGCTTTACTCCGATTTAAAGAAAAGCAAATGCCGGCTGTGGTTAAGGGCGTAACTGAAAA
>CAYQWD010000461.1:0-2557 GCA_964420955.1 uncultured Paludibacter sp.
ATATTATGCAGGTAAATATCTGGGCAGCGAAAATGAAACTAAAGTTGTGATGAATTTTATAATGCGAAATGTACCTTATGCCAAAAAATTTGTTGACTTTCACTCTGCTGGCAGACTAATTTATGCCGGAAAACCACATTTATCGGAGGAATTTAATCAACTTTGCGAAGCAACCGGAGAGAAAATCAGTGATATAACCAAATATGCTTTCTTTGATGTGAAGCACGAAAATTCCGGCGAAGGATCCGATGGAACTGTAACTGATTTTGCAGCAGAAGTAGCAGCAGGCTTTGTGTATAATGAAAAACTTGGGCGACTTGCTCCTCCTGAAAAAGATTCACTTATCAGAAAGTATAATGAATTAAAATATCATTGTTCCGTTAATACTATTGAAACTCTCAGAACAAGCAAAAAGGAAGGTTTTGGGCTTCAAAAAATTTCAACTCCAAAAATGCAAACAGATGAATGGAAAAAATACAATCTTGAGAAATTATTATTTAGTTTGATTGAAGATTGAGAAAAAATTTTTGTTAACTTGTTTTTTTGTTATCTACAGTTATTAAAGTACCGCCACCTTTGTGTATCAAGTTAGCCTTGGTAATTACTACCTGTTTTACACCGGCATTTATGGCTTCGAATGAGTTTTCGAGTTTGGGTATCATGCCGCCGCTTATAATTCCTTCGGCTACATAATTTTCAAACAAAGTGGGTGTAATTACGGGGATTACACTTTCATCGTCGGTTTCGCTCATCAGCACGCCTTTTTTTTCGAAGCAAAACATCAATGTTACTTCGAAATATTTAGCAAGGGCTTTTGCTGCTTCTCCGGCAATGGTGTCGGCATTGGTGTTGAGCATATTTCCTGCATTGTCATGGGTTAACGGTGCTAAAACCGGTACTACGCCACGCGCAATCAGATCGGCCAGAATATCAGCATTTACTTCTTTTACATCGCCTACAAATCCGTAATCCACATCTTTCACAGGGCGTTTTACAGAACGCATATAGTTGAGGTCAGCGCCTGTAAGTCCGAGTGCATTTACGCCAATAGCCTGTAGTCCGGCCACGATTTGTTTGTTTACCAAACCACCATACACCATGGTGACTACTTTCAGAGTTTCCTCGTCGGTAATGCGGCGTCCGTTCACCATTTGGCTTTCGATACCCAGTTTTGCAGCAATGGCAGTAGCCGAGCGACCGCCTCCATGTACGAGCACTTTGTGTCCCTCGATTTTCGAAAAATCGGACAGCAACTGTTTAAGCGTTTCGGAGTCTTCTACAATTTTACCTCCTACTTTTACGAGTGTAAGTTTATTCATTCTTTTTTACCAGTAAGGCACTAAGGACACAAAGTGTCACCAAGTGAGTTGGTTATTTAATTTGTTTTTTGTCAGTTTTTGGTGGTAGAAAATTCTCACCTGTAATCACACTTTTACCCGTTTGCTCTTCCAATTCTTTGCGGGCATTTTTTGCTACAGCGCCTCCTTTTTTACCTGCTTTCGCATTTTCATTTAATCCTTTTGCCTTTTCTGTTTCAGCAATTTGTCGGGTCGAGAGTTCGGCAAGGGCTGTAAAAATTAATTCTCCTTCGCTCATGTGATCGCGCTGATTCTGAGTTTTTAAACCTTTCAGCGCTTTGTGCTCTTTTACTGTAAGATCCGACCATTCTTTATGAATAATATTGGTGAGCATTGCAAATTCATCTTCTTTTTTTATTCCTGCATCTTTCCAGTAATCAGTAAGTTTGTTGCGGGTTTCCTGACCCATCATTCGTTGCTGAATCCATTTTTCGCTACGTCCGAGTTTTTGCCAGTTTTTGCGTGCTCTGTCGAGACTCTGAGCTGGATCCTGAATTTCCTGCATGCGCTCGTAACCCACTTTGGCGAGCCATTGTTTGAAAGGCTCTGCCTTAGGTGAAGGGATGGATTGAATGATACGAAACAATGCTTTTGTATCGGCACAATCAGTTGAGTAACGCTTTCCGTCTGAAGACGCTAATTTCATCTTCTGACTTTACACGTGTCTTCATTTTAAACCAATAATCTCTTGCATTAAGACTATCAGTCAATACCTCTACGACATCTACTACCGAGAAATACCATTTTTCTTCGGTTTCGTCCCAATGCGTCCGAATACGTTTGGATTCGAACAACTTAATGCTTGTGTGATTTTCCATAAAAGGTTGGTTTTGAAATATGATTTTGTTTGAAAAACTTAATCAAAATCGTTATTATGGTCACTCCTAAAGGGATTACTGTCGACCTTAGAATTTTATCAACGAATGAATGTCCTGTGTACCTTCGAGTCTTGGACGGCCATCGAGGAATTCAAGTTCAATCATAAAACTTACCATAACCGATTTAGGGTTAAACATACTGATAAGTTTCAGAGCAGCTCCTGCACTTCCGCCGGGCGCCGCTGACGGCGATCAACTTCCGGCTGCCCGCCGGGGAGTTTCTCGGCGTCATCGGCCCCTCGGGGTCCGGCAAGTCGACCCTGTTGCGCGTCCTCGCCGGCGTCTGGAAGCCGCTCAACGGGGTGGTGCGGCTAGACGGCG
>CAYQWD010000462.1:0-2545 GCA_964420955.1 uncultured Paludibacter sp.
TTATTTTATTGATATTCTTTTGTTTATGCAGTTTTTAAGGCTCGACTAATTATTTGAATTTATATTGTATATCAGATTTTTTTTTAAATAACTGAATGCTCTGTGGATAATTTTCGACAAACCATATAAAAAAAGCTGTAACATCTATTTTATCGGATAATAATTTCTCTCTGCGTTTTGCCCATACCTTTTTTAAATCGGCAATATCGAGCAGCTCGTGAATTTTTTCGAACATTTTTTTCGATTCATTTGGTTTAAAACCATAAGTTAGTTCATATTTATGTTCCTGCTCCTCGAGATATGAAATTTTACCTGCAAAAGTATTACATCTTATTGCTGGTGTTCCTAAAATAGCCGCTTCAGAACTCATTGTTTGACTGTCGCTAATAAACATAGTAGCATAATACAATAAAGAATGTACTTTGTCTTGAGATATATTTAATTGAAATTTTTTGAATTCGTCTTCGATATTTCTTTCAGTTGTAATAAAAATTTTTCCTTTCTTTTCAAGAATGCTAATTAAATTTCTCTTGTCTTCTAAAGATAAACCTTTCACACCAGTGTCGTGATAAGCTTTTAATGCATTAAATCTTAAAAGAAAAAACACTTCTCCTTCTTTTAGTCCAACTTCATTTAAAACTTCCTTGTCAGGTTTAAACCAATTTGGATGCAAATAGGCAAGTTCTTGAAAACCGGCATAAGAAATAAGATTTTTTGTTTTACGTTTTACGCAATCAGGGCTTAAAACCACCTTAGCTAAAGGGTGTCCAAATATAACTACTAATGGTTCTACTTCATCATCATCGTCATCCAACAACACAGCATCCATTTTTGTAAAAGGTGCTACCTGAGTCATAGTAAAAGAAGAACTAAAGCCTAATTCAATTTTGTTTTTAACAACAAACCTCCATAATTTAAAATTGTATTCAAGCTGAAAAATTCCTTTGTGAAATAAACTATCTTTTTTTGATGCAAATAATTCGTATGGTATCTCATATAATTTTAACAGAGTTGTTATGCTCGGAACATTTTTTGCAGTAACAAACACATTATGCCCTTTATTTTTCAACTGAAAATAAGTATTTCTTATTAAATGTAGATGAGCAGGATGTGAAATATCCATTAAAATATTCATAACGGGAATAAAAAAATTGAAGTTATAATTTAAAATTATTTTGAAAATCAGCATCAGATTTCATTATAACAGCACTCTGAGGATAATTTTCGATAAACCATGTTTGAAATTTTGCAAAATCTATCTTATCACTAATTAATTTATTTTTTCTGAGTTCGTAAATATTTTTTTTATCGGTCATTTCTACAAGGATTTTTACTGAATTCAGCAAGCCGTTAACATCATTTGTTTTATGACCGAATCCCAACTTATAAACATTTTCAATTTCATTAAGGTAACTTAATCTGCCCACAAAATCATTAAATCTAACAAAAGGTGTACCCAAAACTCCGGCTTCGGCAGCCATTGTTTGGCTGTCGCCAATATAAATATCTGCAAAAGCTATGATATGATGCATATCGGTGGCTTTAATTTTTATTCGATATTTTTCAAATTGGGGCTCAATTTCTCGTTCGGTGCTTATATAAATTTTACCGTGTGGTTCAAGAATCTCAATTATTTTTTCAGCAATCTCAGTGTTTATGCCATTAATTCCAACGTCATGGTGAGCTGATAATTTTGCAAATCGCAGTATAAAATATCTTTCATCGGCAGGGAAATATTTATTTACAATATCTCTATTTGCCTTAAAATGATTGGGATGCAAATAAGCCAACTCATGGTAACTCCTGTATCCAATTTTTTTATCTTCCCAATACCAGCAACTTGTTATTTCGGGTGTAATTATGTGAGTATAAAATGGAAAAGATAATATTGCATACATTTTAATTGCTTGGGCATCATCTTCGCTAAATTCAAAAGAAGGTAAATTTCTTAAAAAACCCACACGAGCTAATGAGCCATCCGAACCTATGAGCAAATCAGGTTTTAATTCTTTTACTATTTTATAAACACTGATATCTTTAATAAATAATGACCAGGCAAGCCCAAGCAAGCCAAACTTTTTAGGTCTTTCGGATATTTTAATATACTTAAGATTACTCTCTATACACAACTGTTCGAGTACATCTTTCGGTCTTATAATTACAATTATATCATGTCCCTTTCGTAACAATTCATCCATTGCCACTTTAAACATGTGAAAATGTGCGGGGTGGCTTATCAAATATAAGAACTTGCTCATTTGAATAAACAGTTAAAACAACAAATAATTTTAATTTTCTCCATTTTTCTTAGATTTTCTAAAAAGAGAATACCCCATTTTCAGTATTAACATTTTAAATTTGCTATTAACAATTTCATATCTTCCGAATGAAACCAATTCGCCTCCGAATTTGATTTTGTGTTCACGAACACCATATGGCACTCCAGGTTTACCTGCACCTCCGAAATCAAATAGTTCAAATCCATTTTCATTTCCCCACATAATTATATGGTATGGTAATAAATCGTTTGGATAACGGTTTTTAA
>CAYQWD010000463.1:0-2540 GCA_964420955.1 uncultured Paludibacter sp.
ATATTATGGTTACCCGATTTTCGAACGGATTTTTTGAACCTATCTGGAATCGCAAATATATCGACAGGGTAGAAATTACAGCATCTGAACGCATTGGTGTTGGCAGTCGCGGAGGCTATTACGACACTTCAGGAGCAATGCGCGATATGATTCAAAACCATTTATTGCAGGTGCTTGCCGTAATAGCAATGGAACCTCCGGCAATTTTCGACTCGGAGTCCATACGAAACGAAACGGTGAAAGTTCTTCAGGCATTGCGTCCGTTAAAAGGAAACGATATTGCTCAAAACGTTGTACGCGGACAGTATATATCGAGTCAGGTAGATGATAAAGTTTTAACAGGTTACCGGCAGGAAGCCGGTGTAGCTCCAAACTCGAAAACTGAAACTTTTGTGGCAATGAAAGTTTTCATTGACAACTGGCGTTGGGGCGATGTGCCATTTTACATACGTACCGGAAAGCAAATGCCCGAACGTGTTACCGAGGTTGTTTTACACTTGAAACCCGCACCACATCAGCTTTTTAAACAACTTTGCCTTACCGAACCAAATAATATGATAATTCTTCGGATTCATCCCGATGCTGGTGTTGCTGTTGATTTTGGGATGAAAATACCCGGAGCCGGATTTAAGGTACAGAATGTGAATATGGCTTTCCATTATTCCGACCTGTCCGAAAAGAAAATTTCTGAAGCTTACGAACGTTTGCTGCTTGATTGCATGACGGGAGATTCAACGCTTTACGCCCGCGCCGATGCGGTTCGGGCAAGCTGGAAATTTGTTGATCCGATATTGAATGCATGGAAAAACAATTCTGAATTACCATTATATTTTTACGAAGCCGGCACATGGGGTCCTAATGAATCGAACAATCTTTTTGGAGATAAATTTATGAAATGGCGACAACCTTTCAGCAAGTTTAAAACTGAAAATGATTGAAAAATTTACAATACTTCTGAAGTTAGTACGTTTTAAAACAACAAACCATACAATAAAGTATTTTTAATTTCAAAAAAAAATGTATTCAAAATTAATTACATTTCTGCTATTCATTTCAATCATAACATCATCGTGCAAGCGAAATGATAAAGATGTGGAATACAAATATGCTACATCCGCAGAGTTCACATGGGGATATGCACAGTTTTACGGCAAATATTATGCTGATTACGGAGTTGAAAATAACGTTGTTTCATTGTCAGTTTTCACCGATTCATTGTTTATAAACAATAAAGGTCAACTTGGCGGATTCGGGCAATATCTTTTTTTTGAAGATATATTTTCGGCGCCTTCCGACACCATTTTGCGTCAAGGCACATACTGGATTTCGAGCCTTCGAGCACCCTTTAATGTGGCAAAAGGAGAAATTATAGAAATTGATGGAATAAAATACAGTACTGGAGCACGTATTTATTTTATCGAAAAAAATGCACTTTTTACCAAATCGGAAGCTATAATTGGTGGAAAATTTTCACTGAATATTGACGAAGTAAGATATTATCTTTTATTTGATTTAACCCTTGCCGACAGCACAAACTTTAAAGGCAGAGTAAATTTCAAACCTATACCATTTTTTGATGAATCCACAGAATATCCTGCCGGATTTCCACGTCAGAAATTCAAAATTAAAACCGCAATAACAAATCGCTGAGTTTTCTGTAATTTAAACAATTTACACTTGCTGATTTCAATGCAGGGCATAGCAGCAATGGTAATATAAAAACTCCTCCTATAAAGTAGAAGATTGATTTTCCATCGTTAAATGCAGGTAGCTGTATAACAATTTGCAAATTAATCACAATGTAAAGCGTTACCGAAATACCTGCTGAGGCAAAAATCCACACGATCCAGTCATAATTTTTTTTACGTTCGGGTAGCCGCAATTTTAATTTGTCGGAAAATCCGTTGTCGGCAATTTCTGATTTATTTTTTTTAAAGAATTTATATATCAATTCTTCATCCTTATTTTTATTGCTTTTAATATTATTCATAACCTCCGCTTTTTAAATATTTCCCAACTTTTTGTTTTCCTTTCAAAATAAATGTTTTTACTGTGCCCAGCGGACAATTCATAATTTTTGCAATTTCGGAGTGTGTTTTGTCTTCCATAAAAAACAATAACATGGCTGTTCTTTCCTCGCTTCTCAACAGCTTTAAAGCGCTGTAAATATCGGTTTTTTCGACCGAAAAACCACCATTTATATGTGTACCTGCATCAATTTCGGCAATGTTTAAATCAGTAGAAGGTTTTCTTGCCCTTACCGAATCGTAAAAAACATTGTAAGCAACACGAAAAAGCCATGTAGAAAAAGCCGACAGTCCGTTGAAAGTTCGCAATCCGAGATATGCCTTAATAAATGTTTCCTGCGCCAAATCATCGCTCAACTGGCTGTCGCCCATTGTCAGGTTCAGAAAAAACCTGCGAATGGACGACTGATATTTCCGCGTAAGCTCATCGAAAGCTGTATTATCGCCAAGAAGATTTACCCTCGTTATACACAGGAAATCATCTGTCCTGCTCATTTTTACTGCTTTCTTTTG
>CAYQWD010000464.1:0-2539 GCA_964420955.1 uncultured Paludibacter sp.
AACCTGACCAATATTGATTGAAGAATGCCTGCATGGAAGTGTTATCGGGTGCAAAAAGATTGTAGGCAGCGTAAGATAACAGAGCAAGTTGTTTGTAGTCTTGTACTGGCCATTCTGAAGCAATCGGAGGTAACTCATTGCCATGTGTCATCAGGTAAAGTGAATCGCCCTTGCCATATTCAGCAGTCGATATCGGATCATAATTAAAAGTTGCAAATCTATCGTAGGCGCTGCGGAACAAACTGAAATTCTGAGCCTTTTTTAGTGTGTTGTAAATGGTTTCCAAAGGTTCAAGTACCTGATTTATGACATAAACATAACCATTGTCGGTTACTATACCATATTCTTTAACTGAGGCATTTGAAATATTGAAACCTTTAGTAACTTTCCATTGCGAACCAGGGTAGAAAAACTCGTAGTTTGCTTTTGCATCAATCTGGTAGCTTTCAAAAAAGTTATTGGAAAACACAGGTAAAAACCTTTCCTGATGCATTACTTTCCGTTGGGCATTATTATTTGCTATGTCAGTTTCGGTTGTAATTTCCTCCCTGCTTTTTGTGCGGAATTTATAATAAACACCCTTTAATTTGTTTGTCGATTCGGAACCTCCTGGTTTGTAATCTTCAAATGCGTCTTTTGTGAAAGAGTAATAAACAAGATGAAATCCGATTAAGCGGTCAATTTCTGACTGCGGTATATTTTGAACAGAAGCATATCCATTTTTAGTAAGAAAAACCTGAAAGGCGGAATCGGTCGGCGCCATTACAGTAACAATTCCTTTACCTTTTACCAAATCGAGAAAAGATGAACGCTCAACTGCATGTAGGAACATGGAGAATCCACCTTTCTGCTCAAGCACTTCCCAAGCATTGCCTTTCAACCAATCAGGCTTCTGATAGTATTTTTCTAGCTCAGACTGACATGAAGCAAAAAAAAGTATCAGACCTGAAAAAAACATCAGTAATTTGAAATTCGGTTTTTTCATATAATTGTATTAATTTGTCAATAAAATAATGTGCCAATGTGCTAATGCGCAAATTTACCATTATTATAAATTGATAATATGCTAATAAGCTAATGAACCAATGTGCAAATGAATTTAAAAAAACAATTAACCAATTAACTTAGTTTCTTCAATTCCATTCAAACTTTCAAAATTTCAACTTCAGGGCATTGGTTTGAGTCCTTCCCAAAGAACGTTCCATTTCCCGTTTTTGGGGAATCCCGGATTTTTACCCTTACAGCCATCCCACCCGGCGCACATCATTGCTACTGCTGTTAGCAAACCTCCATTGCCCGGAAGATAAACTCTGAGGCGCGAATCCTGGTAGTTATGTCCGTTAATCAGATATGTGTTGGTGCGTTTATCCATCAGTAATGCACCCACAGCTTTTTCGGTGTCGCCAAGCCGTGCAGCATTCATCGCGGTCATAGGGAAATCCCAACCCCAGGTTTTCCCCCAGTTCCATTTATCCCAAACCCAGTTTAGTGTGTTTTTCATGTAATCGGTGCGAATAAGATTGTTATTTGGTAAAATTCCTATTGAACCGAGCACTGCCATATGATCAGACGTATAACGAATATCGATGTAGCTGTCAGGGGCTGATTCGGCAGCCAGATAAAGTTTATCCTTGTAAGCAAGAGGCGAAAGTTTATCGATAATTTCATCCCATTGCAAATTACGTTTCTGACCTAACCTTTGTCGCCATTTTTGTGCAACATTCAATGCAAAATGCCAATAAGATAATTCGAAAGGAGGATTTAAGGTAGTTGCAGCAGAGAGAGTTTCTTGTGCAGGAATAATTCCTTTCAGCACATATCTGCCTTCCATCATATCGTAATCTACGAATGAAGCCATAAACTTGGCAGTTTCGTCAATCAGATTTGCATATTTTTTAAGAAAAGCATCCGAAGGCTTTGACCGATAAACCAATTCGGCCAGGTAAATAATGTGTGGTTGTTGCCAAATAAGAAAAGAGCCAACTTTCGAAGGAGCTTCTATAGCAGATGGGTCAGTCATTTTCATCCACCGTGCACCCTGAAATCCTTGTCGGCGTGCAATTTCCTGTGCCTTAGGTAATGCCTGAAAATACCAGTTCAGTGTTTTTTCGAGCATTTCCGGTCGATTCCAAAGTGGGAAATGTGCTTGATGCCACCATATCATTTCTAAATGAAATTTTCCAAACCACGAATTGTAAGTGAGCCCGGTTTCCTGTGGTGGAGTTGAACCTGCACACTGCACTGCCATCAGATACTGCGAAAGTACAACTCTTCGTTCAAGTTCTTTTGCGCGGGTATCTTTGCATTTCGAAAAATCGACAGCAGCGCCTTTGGTCCAGAAATCGTACCATTTTTGCTCCGAGAGCTGCGCAATTTTTGAAAAAGTATGTTTTTGGAGCGTTTGTGGTTTCTGTTGCAAAAATTCAGCTACAAAAGTTATCTCGTCCGATTCGGGAATCAGGATAAAGTAATTTTTTCGTTTTTCAACAAATCGGGCTATTCCTTCCCACTGAATTGTAACATAATATTTTGTATCGTC
>CAYQWD010000465.1:0-2535 GCA_964420955.1 uncultured Paludibacter sp.
AAGCCGTAATTGGCAGTGGTATTGCCAGTTTCTATACAAACTATGCTGACACATGGGATATGCTAAACGAAGATGTAGGAAAAAATAAAGAATCGATTTTTGGCATCACTTATTCAGGCGATTTAAAAACCACAGTAAACTGTATTCCTAAACGCTATCGTACGAATGCAAATGGCGACCCGCTCGATTATAACTCATTGATTACCCGTACAGGATATACCCGTGGCGGGAATGCCATGCTGCTTATGTTTGTTAGTATGTGGAACAACGGCGCAAGTGATCTTGGAAACAACGGAAATGAGGTATTTGTTCGTCCTTTGACTGAAAGTTCTTTTTATGTAACCAATACCAAAACCGGAGCTAGAATTTATGTTGCTGATAAATATTCACCTTACGGACGTGGATTTACCCGTTATTTACCCTCGCTTTATTTATGGGATTTAATGGAAAAGAACCGCGCAACCGACCAACGTCCTGAAGCAACTTTACTTACTGCTTACACCATTGCTCCTGGATTGGAAGGAAGTTCGAGAAGATATCCATTGATGCAGGATACAGCAATTTATTACTGTCCGCTCGATGGAAATTCTCCTGAGGGCATAGCCAGACAAAACTGGGCTAGGAACCGTTATCGTATTCAATTTATGTACAATGGTGATATTCCTGTTTATACTACAGGCGATCCTTCTACTGCACTGCCAACCGAAGCCAATAAAGCTGTTTCGTCTGTATATGGCGACAACCGTTATGCAAATAATATTGGCGGATTCAAATCATTTCCAGGGATCAAGAAATTCCTCGACAACAGATTCGATGTGAATTATCCTACACATGACATATCTTATCGCGATCAAATTGTTATCCGATTGGCTGAAATGTATCTGATAAAAGCAGAATGTGAATTGTACTCTGGAGGAAATGCACTGAATACAATCAATGCTTTGCGCGATGTTCGTGCAATTTCCGGAAAAAACAATAAAAGAACAGGTACGGTTACAATAGACACCATTCTCGAAGAACGCGCCATTGAACTTTGCGGCGAATTGCAGCGTTGGTTCGACCTGAAACGTACGAAAAAATTAGTTGATTATGTAAAAGCGCGTAATGCACAGGCAAAAGCTAATATTGCCACCAAGCATTATTATCGTCCAATTCCACAGGTGCAAATTGATGCTGTAACAAATCCTGATGTTTTCAAGCAAAACGAAGGTTATTAATTTCTCATAAATTATTTAAATTTGAGGCTGTTTCAGAAATGAGGCAGCCTCAATAGTTTTTAATAAAAATAATCTAAATAAAACGCTGTAAAATTTAATTTTCTACTTTTCATCCAAATTGAACAGATTCTATTCCCTGTATTGAGTTATTGAAATTAAATTTGCACTTATAAGTTTCAGTAATTACAGCAAGATATTTCATAATCATAATGAATAGAATTATACTTATTCTTTTATTTAGCACCTTTCATTTCTTAGTGTATTCGCAAGAATTGCCCTCGAAAAAGGAAATTTTATCGGTAATGAAAACGGTAAACAATTACTGGATTTCGCAAAATCCGGTTCCGGGTAACAATCAGTGGGCACGTGCTGCTTATTTTACCGGTAACATGGATTTTTTTAAAATTTATCCGAAAAATTCTTATCTCGATTACTTGAATTTATGGGCAAATAATAACAAGTGGGCGCTGAATGGTGGCAATTCAACCCGCAATGCCGATAATCAAACCTGTGGGCAAATTTATATCGATCTATATAACCTTGATGCTGAAAAGCAGAATTTCAAAATTGCAAATATCAAAGCAAGCATCGATAATATGTTAAATTCGGCCAAAGTCGATGATTGGTGGTGGATTGATGCGCTGTATATGGCAATGCCGGTTTTTACACGATTTGGAGTAATGTTCAATGACAATAAGTATTTCGATAAAATGTATCAGTTGTACACTAACACAAAAGTTACCCGAAAACTGTACAACACTTCCGAAAATCTTTGGTATCGCGATGAATCATTCGATCCACCATATTTTACACCCAACGGAGAAGATTCGTACTGGTCGCGTGGGAATGGTTGGGTAATAGCTGCACATGTTCGTACGTTACAATTATTGCCCGAAAACCATATCAGCCGGAATGAATATATCGAAACTTTCAGAGCAATGGCAGCAGCGCTTAAAGCCCGCCAACAATCAGACGGATTTTGGTATGCAAGCTTAGACGACCCGAAAGATTTTGGCGGACCCGAAACCAGTGGCACATCTTTTTTTACTTACAGCATTGCTTGGGGAATTAATAAAAAGTTGCTCGATTCTGCTGAATATTATCCGGTTATAGTTCGCGCTTGGGAAGCACTGTCAAAAACATCGGTTCAAAAAAGCGGATTATTGGGATATGTACAGGGTGTAGGTACTAATCCTGCATCCTCGCAACCTGTAACAGCAAGCTCAACTGCCGATTTTGGTGTGGGAGCGTTTTTACTTGCCGGCACCGAACTGCTGAAACTTGCAAAAGGTGAAATGCCCGTGCCGTCTGATTTTTA
>CAYQWD010000466.1:0-2522 GCA_964420955.1 uncultured Paludibacter sp.
CTCCTTCAAAGTCAAGCATCAGTTATCAAAACAAACATCGCTCATGGGAGTTGTTCAAAGACTATTATTTTTGGCTTTTGGAACATTTAGGACAGCAAGCAGGTTCAAAACGAGTGATGTTTCGAATCAAGTCAAAAATATTTTTGTTAGATTCGACCACCATTAGTTTGTGTTTAAGTTTATTTGATTGGGCAAGATATAAAACTACAAAAGGTGCTATAAAAATGCATACATTGCTTGATTTTGATGGAAATCTGCCTGCATATATTAATGTTACTGACGGCAAAACTGCTGATAACAAAGGGGCTTATGATATACCATTGTTAAAAGGGAGTGTGATTGTTGCTGACCGTTTTTATAACGATTTCTCTCTATTGAATATTTGGGACAGCAACAATGTTCATTTCGTAATCCGACACAAAGAAAACATTCAATTTACTGTACTCAAGGAAATTGAATTACCTGAAAATAGGCATCATCATATACTCAAAGATGAAATTATAGAGTTAAAAAACACCACTTCTAAAGAAAAATATCCAAAAAAACTTCGTAGAATTGCTGTTTGGGACGATGTAAATAAACAGGTTATTGAATTAATTACAAATCAAATGACTTGGACCGCTAATACCATCTCATTACTTTACAAATGCAGATGGGATGTAGAGATATTTTTTAGAGATATTAAACAACTGCTTAATATTACCTTAAATCCGCAAATAAATATGTCTAAAAAGTTGTCAAACCATTGTGGATAAAAAGTTTCACACAATGGTTGACAACTGAAAAATTTCACTTAATTTTGCGGTGTAAAAGAAACATAACCAGTAAAACTTTATCGCCGTGAAATTAGAAAAAAATACAACACAAACCATCAATCCATTAGCAGGGATTGAATTTATTACTCAATCTTTTGAAGAGAATGGGTTATTGCAACTAATTGATAATGAGTTGGGTAAAAGAGTTGCTAGTCATGGATATTCCTATAGTCAAATTATAAAAAATTGGTTTCAAGTTTTTTATTGTGGAGGAGATTGTGCAGAAGATATTCAAACACATCTCAAAGCTGCGTTAAGCAGTTGTCCTGATAATAAAGTTGCAAGTTCAGATACATTACTAAGATTACTTAAAGAATTGGCAACAGAAAATACGCTCATAACATCTTCCGAAGGGAATGTTTACAATTTTAACATTAATCTAAAATTAAATCGTTTAAACATAAAGAGTTTGCTTTTAACAAAACAATTAGTTTCAGGGCAAGAGTATGATTTTGACTATGATAATCAGATTATTAGTACAGAAAAATTTGATACAAAAAAGACCTACAAGAAAGTTCATGGCTATTGTCCAGGTATAGCAAGCATTGGCGACAATATAGTTTATATTGAAAATCGAGATGGGAATGCGAATGTTAAATTAGAACAAGCCTCAACCTTAGAGCGAGCCTATATGCTTTTGGAGGAACAAAATATTATTATTAATCGTTCACGCATGGATGCAGGCTCTTACTCAAAGAAAATTATAGAAACAGTTGCGGCACATAGTAAGCTATTTTACATAAGAGCCAATAAGTCAGCGACAATATATGAACAGTTATCGAATATAAAAGAATGGAATAGAATAGAACTGAATTACAAAACTTATGAGGTTGCCTCAATAGAGTTTAGCCAATTTTTTGCTGAAAAGAAGTTTCGTTTGGTAATCATGCGAGAAACAAGTAATAACAAACAATTAGATATGTTTACAGGTGATTCATTAGTATATCGTAGTATCTTGACTAATGACTGGCAAAGTACAGAAAAAGAGATAATAGTTTATTACAACCAAAGAGGTAGTAGTGAAAAATTGTTTGATATTATGAATAATGATTTTGGTTGGAATAATTTACCCTTTTCTTTTTTAAATGAAAATCTTTCATTTCTTTTAATAATGGCCATGTGCAAGAATTACTACAACTACATTGTTTCAAGAGTATCTTTAGTTTTTGACACGATAACTCCCAGAACACGACTCAAAGGCTTTATATTCAGATTTGTAACCGTATCAGGTAAATGGATTTATAAAGGTCGTCAATGGGTTCTGAAACTATTTACGAATCGACCTTATGAATTGATAAAGATTTAAAGAACACACTATATTCCTTCAATAACTCGTAAAAAACATGCGGGCAATGATAGAGATGTGCCATAAAAGAACACACAGAAAAATATATATGTTACAGATTATTAGCACTTTATGTGTTTTTTGCTGCTATTAAGAAATCAAATTGAAACAAAACGATAATTTCTTTATTTTTACTTTCATGGAAAATCGTATTAAATCGTTCCAAAAACAAAAATAAATTGTGATTTAATAGTGAAAAATGTCAAATTTTTGGAAAACATACTATCCAAATTCATTTAAAGTTTGAAATATATTAATCACTAATTACTGAAATTTAGTTTTGCGGATTTAAGGTATTACTGAAAGTTTTAAAAACGATTGCTAAATATAGTTGGCATTTATCAAATCTAGTTGCCTTTATT
>CAYQWD010000467.1:0-2512 GCA_964420955.1 uncultured Paludibacter sp.
GTACTTTTCTTAACGGTATAATACATATTGGAGAAAAACAATTTGGTGGTGGTAGAATTTCTGAAAACAGAGCTACTGGAATAACAGAACAATTAATTGAATTGGGATTTGAAAGCGGAAGAATGAAAACCGGAACACCCCCAAGAGTAGATGGTAGAAGTATTAACTATAATATTCTGGAAGAACAGCAAGGTGATGAAAACCCCGAGTGCTTTTCTTACAGAGTACCGGAGAGATTAAAAAAGCAGCGAAGTTGTTATATCACCTACACAAATAACGAAGTACACGAAATATTAAAAACCGGTTTTGATCAATCACCCATGTTTCAGGGTAGGATAGAAGGTATTGGACCTAGATACTGCCCAAGTATTGAAGATAAAATAAACCGGTTTTCTGACAAAGAGAGGCATCAGATATTTGTAGAGCCAGAAGGTTGGAATACGGTTGAGGTATATATCAACGGTTTTTCAAGTTCATTGCCTGAAGATGTTCAATTTAAGGCTTTGAAAAAAGTTGAAGGCTTTGAAAATGTAAAAATGTTCAGGCCGGGATATGCTATTGAATATGATTACTTTCCACCACACCAGTTAAAACTTACACTTGAAACTCAAAAAATAAACAATCTGTATTTTGCCGGGCAGATCAATGGAACTACAGGCTATGAAGAGGCTGCTTGCCAGGGTTTGATGGCTGGAATTAATGCCTCATTAAAAATTAAAGAGTCTGACGAGATAGTTTTGAAAAGAGATGAAGCATATATTGGTGTGCTGATAGATGACTTAATAAACAAAAGCACAAATGAACCATATAGAATGTTTACATCAAGGGCAGAATATCGAATTTTATTGCGTCAGGATAATGCGGATGAAAGGCTGATGCCTATAGCATATAGAATAGGTACGATTAATGAAAATGAGTATAATAAATTGATTAGTAGCAACTTAAGAGTAATGGAGTTACTAAAATTATTGAATAATACAAATGTATTTTCTGATGAAATTAATAACTACCTAAATCGAGTAAATTCTTCTTTAATTACTGAAAAAACATACCTCTCAAAACTATTAAGCAGACCGAATGTAGAGATTAAGCCTCTGCTAACTGCTGCAGGTTTAGGAAATATTAATTCACAATACGATGATAATGAATTAATTAAAACGGAAATTCAAATAAAATACGGCGGTTACATTAAGAAGGAGAAAGAAACAGCTGAAAAAATGAAAAGGCTTGAGGATGTTTTAATACACGATTCGATCGATTACAATAAAATACATTCACTTTCTACTGAGGCTAAAGAAAAACTAAGTAGCATAAAACCTAAAACACTTGGTCAGGCAAGCAGGATCAGTGGTGTTAATCCTTCAGATATAAGCATTCTGATGGTGGCAATAGGTCGTTAGTTTTATTTTTTATAAACTATTGATTGAGTTGTTTGTATTAGTGAAAAGAATATACTTTATGCAAAAAGCTGAAATTGTCGAAAAACATTCTTTTCACTTAACGGATCATAAACAAAGTTTACACCGTACTCTATTGGCATTAAGAAATGTAAACAGCTTTATCAGACACGATATTCTTAATACAATTTATAAGTCTAATGAAATTAATGTTACTGATATCTATACCAAGCTGAGATTAGAACAGTCTGTTGTTAGTCAACATCTTTCATCTTTAAAATCAGTTGGAATAATTAAACCAAGAAGAGATGGCAAGAGTATATACTATTCAATAGTATTAAGCAGACTTCATGAATTTATCAAGTTCATCAACGATATATCAAAATCGGATCATGCATTTATAGAAAAACAAAAAATAGAGTTTGGTGAAATCAATTTCGTCTATGAAGTACTTCGTGTGTTAAGTCATAACCTGAGGCAGAGAATTATAACATACATACTTGAAAACAATAACCGGGTAAATGTGAACATAATTTATAATACTCTGAAACTACAGCAATCAGTTACTTCACAGCACTTGAGGTTGCTTCGTGATATTGGCTTGGCAATAACAAAGAAAGAAGGCAAAAAAATTTACTACAGCATTGATAGAGATAAACTTTATGATATACTAATTGTAGTTGATAATTTTATTACATCAAATTCATCAGGCAGATAATTCCAGCATTCGTTTAATCGATTGATACGCCTTAGCTCTCGTATCTTCCGGAATCACAATTTCCGGCATTTCATACTTCATACAGTTATATAATTTTTCCAGAGAATTTTTTTTCATATGTGGACAATCATTACATGCACAACTGTTATCGGGTGGTGCAGGTATAAATGTTTTATCTGGTGCCTGTTTTTGCATCTGATGTAGAATTCCTGTTTCTGTTAACACAACAAATTCATCAGCATCCGACTTAATTACATATTGTAATAAAGCTGTTGTTGATCCAATAAAATCGGCATGTGCTAATATTTTCTCTTCGCATTCAGGATGAGCTATTATCTGTGCTTCAGGATATTGTTGTTTTAAACGAAGCAACTTTTCTAACGAGAATATTTCATGT
>CAYQWD010000468.1:0-2506 GCA_964420955.1 uncultured Paludibacter sp.
CGACAAAAAATAAGTTGAATGAGTTTTCTCTCTTCTTTAGATTCCTCACTTTGTTTGGAATGACATACAATCAGTTAGTCAGCTCTCTGGGAGGAGGTAGGTTGGCGGCGAAGCCACCAACCTACCTCCTCCCAACCAAAATAATTGCAAATCGCTGTCATTCAGAGCGTAGCGAAGAATCTCAGATATTTAGTCGGACAGTAGTGAAAAAAAATAACAAAAGCGCCAAAATTTCCTTTATCATTCAGATTCAAATGAGTAACTGAATTTTATAAAAAAAGAGTATTTATAAGTGTTTCTAAAAAAACTTGAAAAATACTCCCTCAAAAAAATTGTCAGTAACATTTATAAAACTATTTATTAACTTTGCTTTCTTTTTTGCATAAATTCTTATTGAAACATGAAAAAACTGACAATTTTATTTTTTTCGATATTTTTAATATCCGGAATCAAAGCCGATGAAGGCATGTGGATGCTCCCTCTGATTGAAAAACTAAACATTCAGAAAATGAACGGCATGGGCTGCACGCTTACCGCCGAAGAAATTTACAGTGAAAATGGCACAAGTCTTAAAGATGCAGTAATTGTTTTTGGAGGTGGCTGCACCGGTGTTATGGTTTCAGGGCATGGATTGCTCTTCACCAATCATCATTGTGGCTATGGAGCCATTCAGCAATTGAGTTCTGTTGAACATAACTATCTGAAAAACGGATTTACGGCAAATATGCTTGAAGATGAAATTCATGCACCCGGGCTAACGGTGAAATTTCTTGTAAAAATTGAAGATGTAACCCAACGAGTAATTTCCGAATTAGCAGAATTGAACGGCGAAAAACGCAATGAAAAACGGGATTCAATTCTCAAAGTAATAAAAGATGATGCTGAAAAAAACACACACTACAAAGCGCAGGTGAGGTCTTTTTATGCAGGAAACGAATTTTACACCTTCATATTCGAAGAATTTACCGATGTTCGACTGGCTTTTACTCCGCCCTCATCTATCGGAAAATTTGGAGGCGATACAGATAACTGGATGTGGCCGCGCCATACCGGCGATTTTTCAGTATTCCGTGTTTACGCAGATTCAACCGGCAAACCTGCAAATTATTCAAAAAGCAACATACCATACGTTCCTAAAAGATTTGCTGCAATTTCCAAAAAAGGTTACCAAACAGATGATTTTGCAATGATTATGGGAAATCCTGGAACAACCACTCGTTATCTTACATCTTGGGGAGTTGAAAACAGGATGCGTACTTCAAATCTGGCACGGATTGAAGTACGTGGTGCAAAACAGGAAGTTTGGAAAAAATTTATGAAATCAGATGAAGCTATCAATATAGCTTATGCAAGCAAATATGCCCGAAGTTCAAATTACTGGAAAAACAGTATAGGCATGAATAACGCCATACAAAAACTTAAAGTAATTGACACGAAAAAAGCACAGGAAGCCGAATTTACAAACTGGATTGAAAAAACACCCGAAAGAAAAGCCCGTTATGGAAAAGTATTAAAAGAACTTGAAGATGCATACACTGCCATTTTTCCTTACGCCAAAGCAATAAATTTTTTACGAGAATCAGTTATGGGCGGCATTGAAATGCCACGTATAGCCAGCCAGCTTGAACGTATGACAAACGGAAATAGTTCTCAAGAAAGTATCCTGAAAAGAGCTGCAGAAGTTTATAAGGATTATTACCTTAGAGTTGATGAAGCTACACTTCCTGTAATGCTTTCAGAGTATCGTAAAGCCGTTGATGCTGATGCATTGCCCGACATTTACCGTACTATTGATAAAAAATTCAAAGGCGATTACCAAAAATACGCACATTGGCTTTTTACAAAATCGGTTTTCGCTACGCCCGAAAAATTTGAAAAAGCAGTAAAAAGCGGTAAAACAAATTTCAGTTCCGATCCGGCGGTGCTGTTTATGAAAGATGTACTGAAAACCAATGAAGCAATTCTGAAGGGAGAATATACCAAACTTACGGCACAAATAGCCGATGCTGAGCGTATTTATCAGAAAGGATTGATGGAAATGGCAGCTGAAACAGGAAAAATACTTTACCCCGATGCAAACTCAACCATGCGCCTGACCTACGGAAAAATAGCCGGATATGAACCTGCCGATGCTGTTACATACAGCCATTACACCACCACAAAAGGTATTTTGGAAAAAGAAAAGCCGGGCGATTATGAATTTGATGTTCCACAAAAACTGAAACAAGTTATAACCGAGAAAAAATTCGGTGCTTATGCCGATCTTAAAACAGGCAAAATGCATGTTGGCTTTCTGAGCAATAATGATATTACCGGCGGGAATTCGGGCAGTCCGATTTTTAACGCCAGAGGCGAATTGATTGGACTTGCTTTTGATGGAAACTGGGAAGCCATGAGCGGCGATATTGTTTTCGAACCTGACCTGCAACGTACTATTAATGTTGATATTCGATATGTATTGTTCATTATGGAAAAAGTTGGTAATGCCACTCGTCTGATTGAAGAA
>CAYQWD010000469.1:0-1257 GCA_964420955.1 uncultured Paludibacter sp.
ACTTGTAAGGCAACAACAATTAATGGGAATACATAAAGGAATAGTAATGGATGGCAGAGATATCGGCACAGTGGTTTTTCCTGATGCAGAACTTAAGATTTTTCTTACTGCCTCGCCTGAAATACGTGCTCGTCGTCGGATGGACGAAATGATTGCCAAAGGAGAGAAAGTAAATTTTGATGAAGTAATGAAAAATATTGCAGAGCGCGATTTCAGAGATGAAAACAGGACGGAAAGTCCGTTACGTAAAGCTGATGATGCCATTGTGATTGATAATTCAGATTTGAATATCGAACAACAACAGCAACTTTTACGAACATTATTCGATGAAAAAACGTTAACTGAATAATTATTTTGAATATACAGCATCTTTTTGGATGTGTAAATTCCGATTTAATTTCAGATTAACAATTTAAAATGGAAATAGAAATAGATAAAAAATCCGGATTTTGTTTTGGTGTGGTAAAGGCCATACACAAAGCTGAAGAGGAACTTGCTAAGGGAGAAACTCTTTATTGCTTGGGCGATATTGTTCACAACGAACAGGAAGTAGCACGTCTTGAAAAATTAGGATTGATAACCATTAATTATGAACAGTTTGAAAAGCTTAAAAATGCCAAAGTACTGCTTAGAGCTCATGGTGAACCTCCTCGTACTTACCAAATTGCCCGCGAAAATAATATTACGTTAATTGATGCATCGTGTCCGGTGGTGTTAAAGTTACAAGATCGTGTTCGAAATGCTTACAATGAATCGGAAGAAGATACACAGATAGTGATTTATGGAAAAAAAGGTCATGCCGAAGTGAATGGCCTTATTGGGCAAACCGACAACAATGCTATCGTAATTGAAGGTGTAACTGATCTTGAAAAAATTGATTTTAATAAAAAAATCAAACTTTTTTCGCAAACAACCAAATCGCTCGATGGATTTAATCATCTTGTTGAAACTATTGCCGAAAAGGTAGCAGAAAGGAATAATTTTGAATTTTCTGATACAATTTGTCGTCAGGTGGCTAATAGAATTCCGAATATTACTACCTTTGCACAGGAAAACGACATAGTTATTTTTGTCAGTGGCGAAAAAAGTTCGAATGGTAAAGTCCTTTACGAACATTCAAAAAAAATTAATCCGCAGTCATTTATGGTTTTTGCAGCTTCCGGTGTAAAAAATCTTGATATCGATTTAACAAAAAAAATTGGAATTTGCGGAGCTACCTCAACTCCTCGTTGGTTAATGGAAGAAGTTGCTGCCGAA
>CAYQWD010000469.1:1267-2499 GCA_964420955.1 uncultured Paludibacter sp.
GCTACTCCAATCTTCGATGGTGCTACTCAAGAAGAAGTTGCTGCCGAATTGAAAAAAAAGACACCTGCTTTGTAGGATGCTAAATCTGCGTTTCAACAAAAATTACTGAATCGTTTCCATATCTTTTTTTTTTTAAGAGTTCTTATCAATTTTTTACATCAGATATGAAATACGAAATTAAATGTGTAGGTATTCTTACCTCAGGAGGCGATGCCCCAGGAATGAACGCTGCGATTCGTTCGGTAACTCGCGCTGCAATTTTTAATGGCATGAGAGTTAAAGCTATATACCGAGGTTACAAGGGCTTGATTACTGGCGAAATTAAGGAATTTCAAACACAAAATGTCAGTAATATTATACAGCAGGGAGGAACCATTCTTAAAAGCGCCCGCTGTCAAGAGTTTCATACAGTTGAGGGCAGACGACTTGCTTACGAAAATATGGTGAAAGAAGAAATCGATGCGCTTGTTGTGATTGGCGGAGATGGAACTCTAACAGGAGCCAGAATTTTTGCACAGGAATTTAACATTCCCATAATCGGTCTTCCGGGAACTATTGATAATGATTTATTTGGAACCGATGCTACTATTGGTTACGATACCGCACTAAATACTATTGTTGATGCTGTAGACAAAATCCGCGATACTGCCACTTCGCACGAACGTTTGTTTTTTATCGAAGTAATGGGACGCGATGCAGGTTTTCTGGCGCTGAACAGCGCTTTAGCATCCGGCGCCGAAGCTGCTATTATTCCCGAACGAGAAACTAAAGTTGACCAACTCGATGAATTAATCAGAAATGGTTTCCGTAAATCAAAAAACAGTAGTATAGTTATAGTTGCTGAAAGTGAAATTACTGGTGGTGCTAATGGTTTGGCTGAACGTATGCACAATGAGCATCCAGAGTACGATGTACGTGTAACTATTCTCGGACATATTCAGCGAGGCGGTTCGCCAACAGCTTACGACCGAATTATTGCCAGCAGAATGGGTGTTGCCGCAATCGATGCTTTAATTGACGAACAACGAAACATTATGATTGGTATCGTAAACAACGAAATTGTGCACGTGCCATTTACAAAAGCTATAAAAGACGACAAACCTGTGAATGAACATTTACTTGGAGTAGTTCAGATTTTGTCGATATGAAAAATATAGTTTTTATTTTTTAAATTTATGTAGTCGAGCCTTAAAAACTGCATAAACAAAAGAATATCAATAAAATAAATCTAA
>CAYQWD010000470.1:0-2496 GCA_964420955.1 uncultured Paludibacter sp.
TAGTGAGGAATCCGACAAGCTAAAAAAATTAATTCAAACTATTTTTATCGGTCAGTGGTGATTTTTTATAACAAACTCTTGAAGATAAATCTTAAAAAATATCTTCACTTTCAATCAAGCTTGTTGGCACAAATTCTATAAAGTCTATCTGAAACTGTCCACCACTTAAACCTTTTACCATGATTTGATGATGTCCGGATTCAGGAAACCGATAGGTTCCTAAAATTTTTCTCAAATTACTTGAATTAAATCGGGCGCTTTGACCCGTGTACCATGATTCGCTAATGGCTTTAAAACTGTGCGGTCCTTTCATATAACCCAAGTTACGCATCATTTTATCATTCTGAAAGCCCTGCATATCATCTGGATCGTTGCCCGGCAAAACATAACCTATGCCGATGTTTGTTCCCAATGTGTTCAGGTTTACAGGTACGCCACAAGGTACGCCATCAACATAAAATTGTGCTACACCGCGGCGTCCGTTCGATTGATATCCAAAACGTACTTCGTAAGTACCTGCAGGAATAGGAGGTGTTGTAATGACAAAATCGTAAAGTTTTCCGCCTTTTACTACAATGAAAAACTCATCGCCCATATAATTCATCAGTTTATCATGAGCATTGGAATAGCAGAGTACAGTTTGTTCAGTACAAACAAATCGATCGAGATATTTTGGCGGCAGAGCATTGCGGTAAAGATTGTTGTTATTGTCGCTTGGTCGTCCGCGCATATTGTTATTGGTAAGTTCGGGAAACATGCTTGCCATGTCAAACCGCAAGCGTTTTGATGATAATTCTGCATCAACATCGGCACTATAAACCAAAGGTTTGTCAATTTCGTGATATACACCGTTTACAGCAAGATTATCTGTATTTGAAGTCAGAGCGATAAACTCACCGGTATCGCTCAGTGAATTGATTAAATTCGCCTGCCCCGATGAGCGTTTCAATTTCACTTCAATCAATGAATTTGGGCACATTGTTTCGATATATTCATACAAATCGATGGTTTTCCATTGATGATTTGTATCGTAATCAGAAATCAATTTGCTCTTAATAAGCTGTTTATTTATCAAATGATATGCTATGAACCTGTTAAGACTGTTGCGTCTGTTTTTTATGTTGGTAATATTTGCATCTTGCGGATAAATCTGATTGTAAACTGAAGCTGCATACTCCTTGAGAGTTGTAAGGTTGGTAATGTTATATTTTGCCAAAGTCTGATTACTTTCCATGAAAACAGTATAACCAAATTTTCTGGATCGGGGTGCATATCTTTCGCTCGAAACGGTGGTCATCACTGCATTTTCGAGGTCTGTAGCTGCTGCTTGAGTGATGAAATATTCCTTGTCAACTGTTTTAAGCAGTGAATCGGCAAGACCTGTGGCTACCAGCGCTTCGTAAAACAGACTGAAATCGGGATTTTTTGATATCAGTTCCACGATTCCGGATCGTACCGGATCAAGTACTTTATTTATTTTGTGTAAAACACCGTTATGTACTACGATATCTTTTTGAATTACTTCAGATTTTTTATTGATAAAAGTGCCTGAGTCTGTTACTGAAATCAATACATACCGATCGCTCATGGTAATATTCGAAAGGCTTCCATTGCGCGGAAACTCGTTATGTGTATAAATATAACCATTTATTAAATGATCGTAAACTATCTGTTTCAATGAATCGGCTGAAAAATCTTCGAGTTTTTTCCTGCCTTTTTGTGCATAAAATTCGCGCATAGCGCTGTTGGTCGGCACAAAGCAGGTGTAAAGTCCATAAGAATTAAGCAATCCGGTAACTTTTGTCAGTTTTGTCAGTTTCAGAAATTCACTGTAAACGGTATCTTCTGCAAGGTATTGTCCCATCATTTTTCCGGTGAAAGTATAAAGGTTTTCACCCACTTCATCAGAGTCGCATGAGAAAAAAAGCGAACTAAGAGTTACTACAATTGCTGTAAAAAGTACTGATTTTCGATGCATTTTTTTTATTTTTAAATATCTTGACTTAACTCCGAAAAGATAAATATTACATAAAAAGCAATCACGAAGATTCGGGTTTGGATTACAAATCTACAAAAATATTTATTTGATTTTACTTTCGCTTAAAAACATCGTGCCACTTTAGTTCCATACGGTTATCTTCAGTGAAGTGTAGCCACAAAAAAACATATTTGGAATTGTGGTAATTTTTTCCATCCCATCGATCGCCAATGTATAAATATTTTGTTTCCTTTTTCTCCTGAACAGGTAAAATAAAAGTTGATTGTGAATCGTAAGTAATATGGTCGCCAATGTTCATAAGTTCAGACCATGGTCCTGTAATTGCTTTTGCAAAAGCATATTTTCCCTGATTAGGAGCCCAACCAGTGCATCCCGATGTCATAAGAAAATAATAATCGCCGCGTTTAACAATAGCAGGCGCTTCGCGGTGTCCGCCGGGCCAAAGTGTCATAACCTGTTCTTTTACTTCCAGAAAATCTTCGGTTAAGCGATAAAGA
>CAYQWD010000471.1:0-2494 GCA_964420955.1 uncultured Paludibacter sp.
CATTCTCAATCCGGAACGTCAGCAATTACAGGTATTTGATGCAACCGGACGTTTGCTTATTGCTTCACGTGAAGATATTAACATGAGCGCTCAAGCAAAAGGTGTTTATTTGGTAAAAGGCGATAACGGAATGATGAAAATTGCAGTAACCAAATAGTTTTTTTGAGGATTAATTACCGATTCGTTATTTTTTGAAAAAACATACCATCAAATAATGGTGGTAAGTTTTTTTATTTTTCAGAACATTTTATTGTTCTTTATTGTTTAAAAAAAAGTATTTTGACAATTTATTATCAAATTATAAATAAAATCATATAAACAATTTAAATTTATTTTGTATGAAAATCTTTACTTTTTCGGGAATTACACATTATTGGTACAAAATGTTTCTCTCATTACTATTACCTATTGTTTTATTGATAGTACCAATCATTAATTTATCGGCAACAACTTACTATTCAAAAGGAAACTTAGCAGCTAATACTTTGGCAAACTGGAATTCAGATAGAGATGGGATTTCTGGAACTGCGCCATCGAATTTTACAACTGCAGGTGATGTGTTTGTTGTACAGGGCACTGGAAATGGTGGAACTACTCCACATGCTATGACTGTTGGTTCGACTATGACAATTGGTTCTTCATCAAATAACACAAAGTTATTAATTGAAACAGGAGCTTCTCTAACTGCTACAAGTGCACTAACAATTGCAAGTGCTGGACAATTTGAAATTCAAAATGGAGGAACTTATACACATAATCATACTGGGGCATACACCGCAATCTTAGGAGGTATTGAGAACTTTGATGTTAATAGTAATTTTATAATACAAAACTCTTCATCAACAGGGCCTGGAACTCCATCAAATGGTGGTTTTGGAAATTTAATAATTAATTCAACAACATATTCATCGAGTGTAAATAGTGCTGGTGCATTAACTGCAATTAAAGGAAATCTAAAAATAGTTGCCACAGGAACAGGAACAAATGAATTCAGATTAACTGGAGCAACTGCAATGACCTTGAGTATTGGTGGTGATCTAATTATTGAAGGAGGAGTCTTTACTTTAGGAAATGGAACAGCATCTCCTATCATAAATTTATCAGGTAATATTCAAATTTCAGGAGGTCGTTTAAATTATATAGGTACAACAAACCCATCAACTGCAACAATAAACCTCGTAAAAAATGGCACACAAACTTTTACAAAAACTGGAGGCTCAATTACTGCTTTGAATTCAAATGGAAGAAGAATCGCATTTGTTGTTGGAAATAACACAATTCTCGACATGGGAAATAGCATTCTTGACTGTGCTTCAGGAAACAATGTAGATTTAATTGTTAATTCAGGTGCAACTCTCAAAATTAGTGATAGTGGAGGTATCGCAACTGACGGAACTTCAGGAAATGTTCAAACTTCAACAACTTCTTTAAGAACATTCAGTTCAGATGCAAATTATGAATATTCTGGTAGTGTCGCTCAGGTAACAGGAACAGGTTTACCTTCTACAGTTGCCCAGTTAAAAATTAATAATAGTTCAGCTGAAGGTGTAAGTTTAAGTTCTCCAATTACTGTGAAAGGTACACTTACATTATCAGATGGAGTTCTAAATATAGGAAATAGTGATTTAACTCTTGGAGCTTCAGCTTCAATTGTTAGCGCGACATCTTCCAACTATATAGTTACAGATGGTACAGGTAAACTAACCATGCCTGTTTCAGCTGGTGTTGCCACGCTTTTTCCTGTAGGCGCATCCACTTCAAGCTACGATCCTGTAAGCATAAATCCAACTGATGCATCGATTTTTTCGGTAAAAGTTGGCACAACCTTATCAGGTTCACCTGCTTCGGGCTATCAATACAATCAGAAGGAATGGGATATAACACCTGCAAGTCCTTCGGCAACTGTTCTTTCATTTACTCCTTCGGCAGTTACCGCAACCGGACAATATAACATTATCGGACATTATGTTGATGGCGATTACGTTAATAAACTTTCAACTACACAAGGTGGAAATATCTACACAGGAACATTCAGCACTTTCTCGCCTTTTGTAACAGGAACTTCTGATACACCTACTGCGACTAACAGTGCAAAAACGGGGTTATTCGTTTCGGTTAATGGTAGTAATGCGTATCTGAATGGCACTGTACAAGGTCAATTAATCAGCATTTATGGCACAAATGGTCAGTTGGTAAAAAATCTCGAAGCCTCAGAAAATTTTACAGCTTTGCAGCTTAACAAAGGTATTTTTCTTGTCAAGGTAAATAACGAAGTAATTAAAGTGGTTTTATAATTCACTTAACATTAATAAAAAAAACCTGACATAATTTTTTGTCAGGTTTTTTTTTATTTCATCTATTCCTTTGTACCCATTCATAAGCACCTGCATCAGGAGCATTATCTCCTAATCGGGAGTTTCCTCTGAGGTCGGTAGGATAAGAAAATGCAACTGAAATATCGGCTAAACCGCGTGCCGGAGAAACAGAATCGGGT